>CAOJKG010000006.1 GCA_948437815.1 uncultured Mycoplasmatota bacterium | reverse complement strand
TAAAAATAATTATCTAAAATTAAAGACAAAAAGAGAATTATATGATAAAATAATTCTAGTTATCTAATTATAATATAAAGAGGTGTAGCATTATGGCAAAAGTAATATCATTAGTTAATCAAAAAGGTGGAGTAGGAAAAACTACAACCAGTATCAATTTAGCTGCAGCCTTGGGAGTAGAAGGAAAAAAGACATTATTAATAGATTTAGACCCTCAAAGGAATGCAACAACAGGACTAGGATTATCAAATGGAGATTATTCCCATGATGTATATGAAGTAATGGCAGGAGTTTGTAGTATTAAAGAGGCAATAAAAAAGACTAAATTTAAGAATTTATCTATATTACCATCAACTATCAATCTTGCCGGTGTAGATGTTGAATTCGTAAAAAAGATGTTAGAAGATCCAGAATTCCATCAAAATGAGCAGTTAAGAATTGCCATAGAAGAAGTAAAAGAAACCTATGACTATATTATAATTGATTGTCAACCAGCTTTAGGTCTAGCAACAATGAATGCTTTAGTCGCAAGCGATTCGGTAATTATTCCAGTTCAATGTGAATTTTTCGCATTAGAAGGAATTACTCAATTATTAAATTCTATCATAATGGTTCAATCAAGTATGAATCCAGCTCTTAGAATAGAGGGCGTATTATTAACTATGTTAGATGGAAGAACAATAATTGGGTTAGAAGTAATTGAAGAAGTAAGAAAATATTTCAAAGATAAAGTATTTAACACAATAATACCAAGATTAGTAAGATTAGTAGAGGCGCCAAGTCATGGTAAGCCAATAAATGAATATGACCCCAAAAGTAAAGCCACAATTGCATATGCCAATTTAGCAAAGGAAGTGATATTACGTGACGGAAACTAATCGCAAAAAAGCTTTAGGAAAAGGATTAGAGCAATTATTTTCCAATGAAGTAATCAATTTCAACAAGTTTGAAACTGAGATAGTTGATGAGGGTAAACAAACAGGAGGTATAACTGAAATACCTTTAGAAGAAATAAGAAGCAATCCTTATCAACCTCGTGTCATGTTTGATAATGATACATTAGAAGAATTAGCAAATTCAATTAAAGAGCATGGAATTATTCAACCTATAATAGTTAAAAAAAGTATTAAAGGATATGAGTTAGTTGCAGGAGAAAGAAGAACAAGAGCAGCTAGACTAGCAGGTTTAAAAACAATTCCAGCCATTATCAAAGATTTTAATGATGTCGAAATGATGGAGATTGCTCTTATAGAAAACATTGAAAGAGAAAATTTAAATCCTATTGAAGAGGCCAAAGCTTATGAAAATATCATTAAGATAAATAATATAACTCAAGAAGAGTTAGCGCACAAGTTTTCTAAAAGTAGAAGTTATATAACCAATATGTTAGGTTTATTAAATTTACCTGATAGTACTATTAAATTAGTTGAAAAAAAAGAGTTATCAATGGGTCATGCTAGGGCATTAAGTAAACTAGAAGATGAAAACAAGATTAATGAATTAGCATATAAAATAGTAAGAGAAGGCTTAAGTGTAAGGGATACCGAAAAATTAATTAATGCTGAAAACATACCTAAAAAGCACAACATAAATAGAGCCCCAACATTTGATATAAAGTTTAGTATTTATGAAAATCTATGTCGTGAAAGACTAGGTGTTAAAGTAAAGATTAACAATAAAAAAATAGAGATACCATACAAAGATGACGAGGAATTAACTCGTATATTAGAAGAATTAAATATAAACATTGAAGGTGATTAAAAATGAATTTTAAAACATTTATTGAAAATATTTTAGATTTCGTTTTAACCAAGAAAGTATTAGGAACATTACTAACTATTATTATTGCTATAATTTTAGTTAAAGTATTTAAAAATGTAGTTTCTAAAATATTAATTAAAGGCAAGACCGATTATGAAGCTAAAAGAAGAAAGACTATAATTGAGCTAATAGGAAGTATATTTAAATATATAATATATATTATTGCAGGTTTAATAATATTAGATTTTTATGGAGTTAACACTAAAAGTTTAATAGCTAGTATTGGAGTAGCGGGAGCGGTATTAGGTTTAGCATTACAAGATACATTGAAAGACTTTATAAGTGGTATATCATTAATATTAGAAAACTATTTAGCTGTAGGAGATACAGTTACATATAATGATTTTACTGGTGAAGTAATTGAATTAGGTTTAAGAGTTACAAAGATAAAAAAAGCCAGTGGTGAAGTAATGGTTATAGCCAATCGTAACATTGATACTATTGTTAATTTATCCCAAAAGAAAGCCAATTTATATCTTGAAATAGACACAGCATATGAAGAAAAAGAAAGTAAAATTGAAAAAGTGTTAATGAAAGTTATAGATGAAGCAATAGTAGAAAAACTAATTCTCCCTGATAGTGAATATTTAGGAATTAATGATTTAGGCGCATCATCGATAAAATACTTAGTAAAGATTAATTGTGACCAAAACAAAAGATATAACATCAGAAGAGAAATGCTAAAAAGAATAAAATTAGCATATGATAAAAACAATATTAAGATTCCATATAATCAAATCGAGGTACATCATGGCGGGGACATTTAATTTAAATGATAAAGTAATAATGAAGAAACCCCATGCTTGTGGCACAAATGAGTGGCAAATAACAAGAATGGGAGTAGATATCAAAATAAAGTGTATAAATTGTGGACGGGAAGTAATGCTTGACCGTTTAGAATTTACAAAAAAGTTAAAAAAAGTAATAGGAGGAAAGAATGAAAAAGAGGTCAATTAAAGATAGAATAACCTTAGATCCTATAATGACATTACTAATTTTAATAGTAGCAACCATTGTTTTAAGTGGTTTTTTGCACCTTTTAGGAACACACGTAACTTATAACAAAATAGCAAGTGATGTTAATATAGAGTATACCCAAGGGTTAGTATCAGTCGAATCTTTATTTAGTTTAAGTGGTTTAAAATATATATTTACCAATACAGTATCAAACTTTATATCATTTACTCCCTTATCAAGTCTAATAATCATATTAATTGGTATAGGTGTAATGGAAAAAAGTGGATTCTTAAAAACAGCAATAACATTATTAACTAAAAAAGCTAAAAAGAAAAATGTAACTTTTGTATTAGTTCTTATATGTTTATTATCAAGTATTATGGGCAATTTACCATATGTTATTATGATACCACTAAGTGCATTGATATTTGAATATGGAAGACGTAATCCCTATATAGGAATTATATCATCTTTTGCAGCTCTTAGTGCTGGTACAGGATTAAGTGTATTATTTACTGCAACAGATTCTGAGCTTTTAATAAATACATTATTAGGTTCACATATGATAAATTCTAGTTATGCTCTTGGAACAACAGCTTTTATATTTATTATGTTAGTAGCTATAATCATATTAGCTTTTGTCATAACATCCGTTACCGAAAACTTTATAGTTCCTAGATTACCAAAGTATGAATTTCCCGAAAGTTCTTTAGAAGAAGATTTAACAATAAATAAAAAAGAGCTAAAAGGATTAGTTTTAGCAGGACTAGCAGGTTTAGTATATTTATTAATATTTATTTATTGTATTATTCCAGGTTTACCTTTATCAGGAGCATTGCTGGATAATACCAAGTTATTCTATATTGACAAATTATTTAGTCCAACATCATTTTTCAGTCATGGATTTGTCTTTGTAGTAACAATGTTGTTTATCATATTAGGTTTCTTCTATGGTATTGGAGCTAAGACTATTAGAAACAATAAAGATTTCTGTGACGACTTAGGTCATAGTTTAGATGGAATCGGAAAGACATTAGTATTAATATTTTTAGCCTCAACATTTATAAGCATATTTAAGAAAACTGGTATAGGTGAAGTTATAACTGCGGCTTTAGTAAATATATTAACAATAGAAGGCCTAGGAGCTTTTCCGTTAATAGTAATATTATTTATTATAACTGCGATTTCAACTTTATTCTTACCAAACTCAAGCTTTAAATGGTCTATAATGGCAGGTATAGCTGTACCAACTCTTATGAATATTGGTATATCTCCAGAATTTAGTCAAACAATATTTAGATTTGGTGAATCAGTAACAATGGGAATAACACCATTAATGGCTTATTATTGTATATATCTTGCTTATTTAGAAAAATACAATCAAAGTTCCAAGCCAATTAATCTATTTAAAACATTAAGATATCAAATGCCATATACTATGTTAGTAGGTATAATATTACTAGCTTTATTAATAGTATGGTTTATAATAGGTTTACCAATTGGAATTAATGGCGTAACAACTATCTAGGTTGTAATTATTTAAAAAATATGTTAATATTAAATTAGTAGAGCGTTAGGATGCAATCTAATATCTACTTTTTATGGTAGACATTGACTGTAATAGTTAATGTCGTTTTTATTATTCTAAATAAGCTTACCCTTATTTGAACCTTCATCTAATCACACTCCTAACTATTCCAAAACCCCTTGGGATAAAAGAGAGTAGGATAGTGAATGAAAAAAGGCAGACATTAGCTCTAACGCCCAAGGTATTATTCTAAATTATTGTATAGTAAATAGCAAGAAAATGCGTTCGACAGATTTCGACATAATAAAAAAATAATTAGTGCATTTTAATATTATATCTGTTATAATACGAATAAAGCAGTAGAGGTTTCTGTTTGAAATAGCAGATAGAAAAGCGAGTCGCTTATTCGAAAATTTTTATATAACTCATTTACTAATATAGCTAGCAAGGACCCGCCTAAAGGCTAAGGTATAATTTCATTATACTTTTGTCCATGATATCTATATAAGATAATTTTAAAGTACTGCTTTTTAAAGGTGATTTTAATGTGGAAGTATTTAACTAAAGAACAAATTAAGGAATTTATTTTATCATTAGACCTAGTAAAAACTGAGTTTAATGATAAAGAAAAATTAAATATTTTATACACTATAAGTAATAAACCTGAAAAGTTTTATACTTCCAAATATATAAATAAAAAAGATGGGACTAAAAGAGAGTTATTAGTACCAAAACCAATCTTAAAAAGTATTCAAAAGAATATATTAAATAATGTTTTATATGGTTTAAAAACATCTAAATATGCATGCGCATACATACCAAATAAAAAACTAGTAGACAATGCATATCCTCATATAGATAAAAAAGTTATTTTAAAATTAGACATAAAAGATTTTTTTACTAACATTACATTTGAGAGTATTTATAATTCCTTACCAAATAGTATATTCCCTAAAGAAGTAAAAGTATTATTAGTTAAGCTATGTACATATTATGATTATTTACCACAAGGAGCTCCAACCAGTCCTTATTTATCAAATTTAGCATTAAAGAATTTTGATGAATATATAGGAAAATATTGTGAAGACAGAAAAATAAGTTACACAAGATATTGTGATGATTTAACATTTTCAGGTGATTTTAATGTCAAAAAGCTTAAGAATAAAGTTGAAGTTTTTTTAGAGGAAATGGGATATAATTTAAATGAGAAAAAAACAAAAGTTATTAGAAATAATAATAGACAATTAGTAACAGGTGTTGTAGTAAATAAAAAAATAAATATAACGAAAGAATACAAAAGAAAAATAAGACAAGAGATGTATTATATAAAAAAATATGGACTAGACAGTCATTGTAAACATCTAAAAAAAGATAAAGAGAAATGTTTAAATAGTATTATAGGAAGAATAAACTATTGCTTAGAAATAAATCCTAATAATGAATTAAAGAACTATTTAAAAATACTAAAAGAATATTAATAAATATGTTATAATAAAATACAGAAAAGAGGAATAAAAATGAGTTTAAAAGCAGGAATTGTAGGCTTACCCAATGTCGGTAAATCAACCCTTTTTAATGCAATAACTAAAAAAAATATTTTAGCAGCTAATTATCCTTTTGCGACTATTGAGCCCAATGTTGGAATGGTAACTGTACCAGATGAAAGATTAACATACTTAGAGAATATGTATTTACCAAAAAGCACTGTACCCACTACTTTTGAGTTTACCGATATTGCAGGTTTAGTAAGTGGAGCATCTAAAGGTGAAGGTTTAGGAAACAAATTTTTAAGCCACATTAGAGAAACTGATGCAATTGTTGAAGTAGTAAGATGTTTTGATGATGAAAATATAACTCATGTTGAAGGAAAAACAAATCCAGTTAGAGATATAGAAATAATAAATGTAGAGCTTATCTTGGCAGATTTAGAAATCATTGAAAATAGATTAGGAAAAATATTAAAGAAAGCAGAGACAACCAAAGATAAAGATGCAGTATTAGAAGTAAATGCCTTAACTAAAGCCAAAACTAATCTAGAACAAAATATTCCTTTAAGAAGAGTTGAATGGAATGAAGAAGAGTTATTAGTAATGAAACCTTTTAATTTTATTACATTAAAACCTCTTATATATGCTGCTAATGTAAGTGAAGAAGATATAGTTATAGGAGATAATAATTATACCAAAGAAGTAAAAGATTATGCTTCAAAAGAAAATAGTGGTGTTATAGTTATGTGTGCCAAAATGGAATCAGAACTATCAGAGTTATCAGACGATGATAAAAAAGTGTTTTTAAGCGAATTAGGAATTTCAAATAGTGGATTAGATAAATTAATATTTGCAACTTATAATTTACTAGGTTTAAAAACATTTTTTACAAGTGGTCAAGATGAATGCCGTGCATGGACATTTAAGGATGGAATGAATGCGAAGGCTTGTGCAGGAATAATTCATAGTGATATTGAAAGAGGATTTATAAAAGCAGAGGTAACAAGTTTTGAGGATTTAAAAGAATACGGCAGTGAATTAAAGGTTAAAGAAGCTGGTAAATTAAGACTTGAAGGTAAAGATTATTTAATGCAAGATGGTGACATAGTATATTTTAGATTTAATGTTTAAAATAGTAAAGTTTACGAATACTATAAAATATGCTATAATATAAATAGAAAAAGGAGGATAAAATGAATAAATTACTATCAAAATCATTCTTGTGGATGTTTATTGGGTTATTAGTTACATTTGCAACAGGTTATATAGTATCAATAAGTGATACAATGTTAGATGCAGTATTTAATAGTTCATTATATTGGGTATTTATTATAGCTGAGTTTGCATTAGTAATATTCTTTTCAATAAGAGTAAGAAAAATGAGTCCAACAACAGCTAAGATATGCTTCTTGTTATATTCATTTGTAACTGGTTTAACATTCTCAAGTATCTTTGTTTTATTTAAACTAGATTCTGTAATGATGGTATTCTTAATCGCCGCTTTAGTATTTGGGCTATTCGGTATGATAGGGTATAAAACAAATACAGACTTAAGTAATATTGGAACAATATTATTAATGGGTTTATTAGCAGTCATAGTATGTTCAATTATCAACGTATTTATTGGCAATGATACATTTGATTTAATTGTATCAATCATTACTTTAGTAGTATTTTTTGGATATACAGCATATGATATTCAAAAGATTAAAGAATTAAGTGAAGAAAACATTGATAATGAAGTATTAGCTATTAATGGCGCATTTGAATTATATTTAGACTTTATAAATATATTCATACGTTTATTAAGCATTATAGGAGATGCCAAAGATTAAGGCATCTTTTTTAATTGTTCTTTATTATATATTCTAAAGGTACTAAGTTATTACTTCTAACAAAATTAGCAATATATTCATCTTGTTCTTTACTAATTATTATCCCAATAGTTTTATTATGAAAAGATTTTTTTAAGTTATTATCAACTAAATCCATATACATTTCAGTTTGAGCTTTATCTTCGTGCTTTAATTTTCTCACCTTTAATTCTACTACCACATAAGAATTTAGTTCAATATTAAATAATAATAAATCAATATAATAATTATTAATCTTATACTGACTACCAACAAAAGTAAAACCTTTACCAAATTGCATTAAAACAAATTCTATTTCTGATAATATTGTTACTTCTAAGTCTTTTTCACTTTTAATTACTTTATTTTTGTCTACTTTTATAATTATTGGGTTTTTTATATCTTCAAAAGTAAAATATTCTTTTTTTCTTGAAACTAATTCAATATGTTTAGGTTTATTAACTAATCTTTCAAAATTATTAGATTTAATTTCTTCTAACAATTGTCTTTTAGATAAATTCCTTTCAATACATAAATTAATGTAATAATTTCTTTTATTCTCATCTTTAATCGGTAATAGTTTACAAATAATAGTCCAAGATAGTTGGGCCAGTGGCCCAAGATTTGGAAATGCTATATATAACTGCCTAAATCTAGTTAAATTAGTATAATCATAACCCTTTCCATAACTCCTAGTAAGATTTAAACTCCATTCTTTAATTAACTCATTGCCATACTTTGCTCTATTACTTCCACCTTGAGCCTCCACTATAAGCTTACCGATATTCCAATAATTATTTAGAGTATCGTAATTATCTTCAAGATTTCTTCTCCTTTTATTTGTTTCATTTCTTTTAATATAATTCTCAATTTCAATGTAATAGTTTTCTTCTTTCATATAAAATATTCCTTTCACAAATCAAGATACCATACAAAAAGACACAAGTCAAAAACAGAATACATAAAATCTGTCTAACTAAATGCACAAAATCTGTAAAAATAATAAAAAGTTATTTTTTTACACAATAAACATAGTGTATAGAAAGTATGCACATTAAAACATCATTAGTTAGTGTAAGTAAAGGTTTATCTTTATTAAATCTATATTGTTGTACTAATTCTAATAAAGTATTAATAGCATTACTATTTATAAAACCATCATTATAAAAAGTTTTTATTATTTTAAAAGCCAATTCATATTCTTCATTAGAACCTATTTTTTCTAGCATTTTATCATAGTCATTAATCTTTATTGTATTTTTCAGATTTGTAAAAACTTTAAATAATGCACTATCAATAAGTTTAGACCTATTCACACTATCTTTTTCTAAAGTTTGTGCTTTATTATAAATTAATTCAATATAATTATAAACATAAGGTTCCCAACTAATATCAACAATATATTGATAGAGTTCCTGTTCTTTTGAATTCATTAAAGTATTTCCTCTTTTCTAAGATTAGCAAGTTCTTTGAGTTTAACTCAATGGAGTATTATAAAAGAAAATTGTACCATATTATTAGTATTGGTGGTTGGTACAATGACTCTAAAAGAAGTTTTTGGAAAAAATATGCGTTACTATCGCTATAAGAAAGGTTTAACTCAAGAAAAATTCGCTGAAAAAGTTGATTTAAATTCTTCCTACATAAGTGAAATAGAAAGTGGAAAATATGGTCCAAAATTTGAAAAAATAGAACTTATTTCCAAAGTATTAGAAATCGAACCTCATATTCTTTTCCAAGAAACAAAAAATACTCACAAACAATTACCTAATAGAGTTGATATGAAGTAACTTACATAGTTGCTTTTTCTATTACTAATCTAAAAATATTATACCACATTAGAATAATTTAAGGTAAGCTTTTATTGTTAATAATGTCTTTGAACTAAGTACATATTTTTTTAGACTTTTTACAGATAATATATATAGGTGATTTTATGAACTATAACAAAAATAGTGATGATTATTGTTATTATGTTGCTAGAGTAAATATAAAAAAGTATAGAAATCTAGCCAATATTACATCACAAGAATTAGCAGATAGAAGTGGATTTTCGCATCAATTTATTAGAAATTTAGAATCCCTAAAAATGGTAGTAAGACCTCGTCTAGATAGTTTAAGTAGAATTGCTAAAGCACTTAATATAGATTTAAAACAATTATTTGATGATATAGAAAAATAATAATTATCTACATTTTTTACATATATCACATATAAATAAAAAAGGTTAGTAACTATACAATTACTAACTTTTTTCATTCCATCTTCTTGAATGTTCAACCTTTTCCCAATTAACTTCTTTTTTAAATAATGCTCTTAGAGCACAAGGGACATAAGTAACAAAGAATAGGGGACTAAATAAACAAGTTTTTATCTTCATATTTTTGTTTAAGTTTATATTTTTATCTTTATAAATAACAAAAAAAGTCATCATTGAAAATAAAAAGTAAGCTAAGAAAAATATTAAAAAGATTTTAAATAAAGACCATAATATAAATTTATGTAATACTATATTAATTATTTGTTGTACTATATAAAGAATTGCACCTACTATCATTAAAATATAAGGTTTCATACCTGTTATCTCTGTAATTAAAGAACCAAAGTTAGGATTATTATTTAAAACTTTTCTAAACTTAGGAATATATTCTTTTCTAACATTAAAATAGCCTTTAATCCAACGAACTCTTTGATTTATAGTGTTTTTATATTTAATAGGTTGTTCATCATAAAATATTGCTTTTTTATTATAAGTACTAGTAAGATTATTTAAAATAGAATATAAAGTAAGTTCATAATCTTCTGTCAAAGAGTGAAAAGGAAAATCATTCCATTTTTTTATTAGTTCACCCGTTATAAATAAACCAGTACCAGATAGAGTAACATTTCTAGATTGTTTACTTTTCGTATCATTTCCATTAGAATTTAAAAATTGAAAAGTAATACCAGAGCAAGCACTAATAATAGAATCATTCCCATTTTTTAGATTTCTATAACTAGTAACAATATCGTATCCATCCATATAAGAATTATTCATTTCTTTAACAAAATCTTTATCTAATACATTATCAGCATCACATATAAAATATGCATCATAATAAATATTTTTTGAAACAAGGTCTTTAACTATTTCTTGAAGAGCATAACCTTTACTTTTTAAATTAAGATTTTTTCTTATAAAAACAGTAGCGCCATATTTTTTAGCAATAGAAATAGTAGGGTCATTACTAGATTCAACTATGATATAAACATTTTCCATATTTATTTTAAAAGATTGTTTTGAAATACTTATAAGTAAATCTTCAATAACTTTTGATTCATCACGCGCAGGAATTAGGAAACAAATATTTTCCATTTCTGGTCTTTTTATTTTAGGAAAATTTTTATTAAACCTAGCTAAAAAAGCAGTACTAAAAATCCATAACAAACCAAGAATAATAAGAAAAACACTAACAACTTCAAACATAATACTAATCCTCAAAACTCATATTAACATATATCTTTTTTAAAAATTCATCTGTATAAACTTTATCATAAAATTCGCCAATAAAAGTTAGAGGTTCATATCCTTTATGACGTAAAACTTGTCTTGCAAGTGCAGTAAAAGAAATAAGCATATCGATACTTAAAAAAATAACAAAAAACTTAACTAATAAATCGCCAATTTTTTTAGGAATAGACTCTATTTTTTTAGATACCCAAGGAAGAACAAAGTGAATTAAAAGCATCATCGCAAATCCCCAGAATATCATATAAGAAATTGAAGTACGGCCATTAATATTAAGTATTTGGTCGCTATAATCCCAAGATTTAGCACCCAAGACAAATTCTAATAAAAAACTTGCAACATATTCAATTAAACCACCAAGTATAGCTCCATAAATAAAAGTTTTATAAGGGTGTCTTTTTTTTCTACCTAAAATAACTACTATTATAACAATGCCAAAACCATATAAAGGATTAAAAGGTCCATAAATTACACCACGATGGTCGCGCAAACTAAAAGTACCATATTTAATTAAACGTTTAACAATACCAAGAACATTTTCCCAAACAACACCAAGAAAACTTCCTAAAGTAAAGAGAAGTACTAATTTAGAGAAACAAAGTCCTTTAGCAAAAGGTTTATTATCACTATAAATCCAATTTTTAATTTTATTAATCATAATAATCTATCCTTATAATCAATTATAACAATAATAAAAGAAATAGTAAATTAAAAAAACATAACTATAATAAGCAAAATTAAAAATCTGAAATAAAAAAGTAAAATAAAAGGATTTAAATAATAAAAAAATATGAACTTATTTATTCATATTTTTAACATATTCGACAATAACATCAGCAGTTTTTTGAGGACCAATTATAGAATTAATACATAAATCATAATTATCAACATCTCCCCAAGTTTTATTTGAAATAGAGTGATAATAATTAGAACGAGCTCTATCAGATTTTTTAATACTTTTAGAAGCTTGTTCTTTCGTATCGCCATACATTTCCATTACTTTAGAAATTCTATAATCATTATCAGCATAAATAAAAATATTAATTACATTATCATATTTACGAGTAACATAATCAGCAGCACGACCTACAATTACACAAGAACCATTATCAGCAATTTTTTTAATAATTTTATCTTGAGCTTTAATAGCTTCTTTAACAGGAGTTGTACTAACATATAAATCATACATAAATTTAGGTGCATTTTCATTTAATTCAGAGACATATTCTTTAGATAAACCAGATTCTTCAGCAGCAAGTGCCGTAAGTTCTTTATAATAATAAGGAATATTAAGTTTTTTAGCTACTAATTCACCAATATATTTTCCTTGGCTACCATGTTGTCTACTAATTGTAATTATAACACCAGGCTTACTAGGTTTTATTACAGCTTTAGAAGTTTCCATATCTTTCGCATCATCTAAAGATTTAAAGAATGATACTAAAGCAGGAACAGTAACAATTAAGCCAATTATATCAGCGATAGGTGCAGCCCATAAAACACCTTTAATACCCATAAACTTTGGTAGGATTAAAGCTAGAGGAGCAAAGCACACTAAATCACGAGTTAAAGAAACAACAATAGCTTTCACCGGTTTTCCAACCGCTTGAAAAAATATCGAAGTCATTTTTACAAAGCAAGTTAGAGTAACTAAAGAAAGAAATATTCTAAAACATAGTTCTGCAAATTCATTATATAAGGCTGATTCAGAACCAAATATATTAATAACGAGCATAGGGCATATTTGAAATATTAAAGTAGCAACAATTCCTACAAGAATAGTAAGACGAGCTATAATTTTATAAGTTTCTTTTACCCGAGACATTTTTTTAGCACCATAATTATAACCTAATATTGGTTGTCCACCAACAATTATACCAACTACGATATTTATAACAATTGAAAATACTTTCATAGTAATACCTAAAGATGCAATTGGAATATCAGGGCCATACTTACTAGAAGCGCCATATTTAACTAACATTAAATTACAAACTAAGCTAATAACAACGATAGCCATTTGAGTAATAAAAGTTGAAATACCAAGTTTAATAACATTATTAAATACTTTAAAATCTAATTTAAAACTACTAAGAGATATTTTAAAAGTTTTAGATTTAAAAATATAACTAAAAGCGATAATAAATGAGAAAACTTGTCCAATAATAGTTGCCCAAGCAGCGCCCTTAATTCCCATATCAAAGCCAAAAATAAAAATAGGATCAAGAATAATATTAATAATCGCACCACTAAGAGTAGCTATCATTGTATATTTAGGACTACCATCAGCCCTAATAACACTAGTAAAAGCATTAGTAAGCATATATAAAGGTGTAAAAGCTAAAATAATAATAAAATAATCTTTAGCATACCCTATACTAGCCTCACTAGCTCCAAACATAAATAAAATATTATCCATAAATATAAAACAAATAAGGACAAATATTACACTAATAATAAAAGTTACAAGTAAACTATTACCAATCGCTTTATGAGCATTTTCTGTATCTTTTCTACCTTGACATAAGCTAAGGTAAGCTGCCGAACCATCACCAAAACACCAAGCAAAAGCCATTGAAATAATAGTAAGAGGAAATACCACAGTAGTCGCTGCATTTCCTAGATAACCGAGGCTACTATTACCTATAAATATTTGGTCTACAATATTATATAAAGCACTAATTAGTAAAGATAAAATACAAGGAATAGAAAACTTTAAGAGTAATTTAGATATTTTTTCTTCGCCTAAAAATTTATTACTTTCATTTTTCATAACAACACACTCCTTTAAATTTAGACAAAAATAAGAGGCGTGAGACCAATAATAGCCTACGCCTTAAAAGCTTTGACTTAAACATTTTAAAGTAAAAAATAAAAAAAGTCAATACTGAAATTTTAAACAAATTATTTTATATTATAGTAATACATGATAAAAAATGTTACTGTTCACCACCACAATTTTTACAAAATTTTGAGTCTTTATCGATTAGACTACCACAATGTTTACAATATACACGTTCATCTTTTGTAAGACCATCTTTTATAGCACGAGTAGTAATTTCAATACCATCTTTAGTAGCATCAGCCATATTTGTAGAAATATTTCTAATATCATCTTTTGATTCATCCATCATATATTTAGCAGCTTTAATCTGTCTACTCATCATTTTACCTCTAAATTTAGGACTAATTAATTGAGCTACAACAAGAATAAAAACACAAGCTATAAATACAGGAACAAATATAAATAAAACTTTAACCATTTCTAACACCTCAATACCAATATTATATCATGCATTTTTAAAATTTACAAAAAATATAATAATTAAAAACCGATTATTTATTAGCAAGAAATATATTAATAAAAATATTTTTATGATATAGTATTATAAAGGAGTAGTAAAATGAATACAGAAAATATATTAGAACTTATAACAAAAAGCAGTATAGAAGTTATGAATAAAGCTAAACATATAAAAATAAATTATGACAAATTAGAAGAATTTATTAAGAACAACAAAATAGAAGCTAAAATGTGGGGAACATCTAACATATATAATTTTATGGACTGTGATACTGAAACAATAATCCATTTTTTATTAGTATTTCAAGCGATAGATTTTTGTTTTTGGGGTAATCCGAAATGGTCTATTAAAAATGAAGAAGGAACTATTGATGGTAGTAGAGCGTTAATGTATTTAATCATTAAAAATATTGATATATTTACAGATTTTAAAAAACTAGAAGACTTAACATATGAAGAATTTAAGAAAATATTTACGAGTAACACAGAAATACCTTTATTAAAAGAGCGATATGAAATACTACATAATATAGCTAAAGTTATTAACACTAAAATGCAAGGAAGTTTTTATAATTATATTAAAGATATATACGATGATAATGAATTATTTGGAATAATAATAAATAACTTTCCATCATTTAAAGATGAAAGAACGTATAATGATAAAAAGGTATATTTTTATAAATTAGGTTGTTTAGTAGTATCAGATATAATGCATGCGAGAAACATTTTAGAAGGTAACAAATTTGATTATTCTCATTTACCAGGATGTACAGATTATAAAATACCTCAAATAATAAGAGCATTTGGTATAACTGAATATTCTAAAGAATTAAGTGATATAGTTGATAATAAAATTGAGATACCATTTAATTCACCATATGAAATTGAAATAAGAGCATCAGCCATAGTTGTAATAAATTATATGATTAAAAAAACTGGCTTAAGTGGAATGGCCATAAATGACTTTTTATGGGTATCAAGTGGTAAAATAAAAAATATGCTACCATATCATTTAACCAAAACAACAACTTATTAATAGGCTAAATCACTAAAAAAATCATCTTTCATAAAATACACTAGAAATGGAGTGCTAAAAATGAAATATGATTTTTTTTATGAAGACAAAAAAGAAAAAGATGATTATGGGCTTAAATATATTGATAAAGATGGTATGGGTTATAAATGTAAAAAATATAAAGTTAAATATCCCCCTCAAGAACAAAAAGAACAACCTGGTATGGAATATTTAATGGATCCAAGACCCATATTTTATAATCCTGAATATAAAGCTAGTGAAAAACTAAAAGATAAAGTAGCTATAATAACTGGAGGAGATTCTGGAATCGGAAGAGCAGTATCAATTCTTTTTGCTAAAGAAGGGGCGAGTGTAGTAATACCATATTATAATGAACATAGAGATGCTTTAGAAACAAAGTATTATATTGAAAAAATAGGAGGTAAATGTTTATTATTATGTGGTGATATTAAAGATGAAAATTTTAGTAAAACGATAGTTAGAGAGACATTAAATGAATTTGGTAAAATAGATATTTTAGTAAATAATGCTGGTGTTCAATATCAACAAAAAAGTTTATTAGATATCACAGAAGAACAATTTGATAAAACCTTAAAAACCAATGTGTATGGGATGTTTTATTTAACAAAAGAGGCATTAAAATATATGCATAGTGGAGCATCCATTATAAATGTTTCTTCTATTACTACATTTTATGGTGAACCAGAATTAATTGATTATGTTACAAGTAAAGGCGCAATAGTTGGCTTTACAAGAAGTTTAGCTACAAATTTAGCAGATAAAAATATTAGAGTAAATGCTATTGCACCAGGCTTTTTTTGGACACCACTCCAACCATCATGTTGGGAATCTGCTAAAATACCAACTTTAGGCGCTGATTCTCCCATGAAAAGAGGGGGAGAAACATATGAAATAGCTCCATTATTTGTATTTTTAGCAAGTGAAGATTCATCTTATATAACAGGACAAGTTATTCATATTAATGGAGGAGAGTATAAAGGTTAATAAAAGCTTGACAAAACTATCTAAAACATTTATTATAAATAACCAATAAATCAGGAGGTTATTTATATGAAAAAAGTATTAAGTATTTTAATATTATTAACAATTTTATTAATACCAAACGTAGCTAAAGCTGATTCATATCGTTTTAATTATTATTGTGATTCAAAACAACCATTAAATGATGGAACATTTTATATGACATGTCATTTATTAATTAATTCAGATATGGAAATAAATCATGTTAAAGGAAGTTTATTACTTAAAAATGTTAAATTAGAAAGTATCAAAACAAGCAGTGATTGGAAAAGCTTAAATGGATTAAGTAGTAATTTAGAGTTCAAGTCTACAAGTGCTCATAATGGTTCATTTAGTGTTGCAGATTTTGTTTTTACAGGCGATTTAAGTGATAAAGAATGTGAAGCTAGCTTTATAGCAGAATTAGCAGAGAAAGAAAAAGAACCAACACCAGACACTAAAGTATGTGCAATTGTTGACGATACATATTATGGTAAAAATGGTAATGTTGTAAGTGAAGAAAAATATTATGAAGAATGTGAGAAATATATTTGTACAGTTGTAAATAACAAATATTATTTCAATTCTAAAGGTCAATCAGTTTCTTATGATGAAATGCTAAAAGATTGTTCCACTCATGAAGTTACTAATCCAGGAACAGGTGTTGATTATGGTTATATAATTTTACCAGTAGGCATAATATCTTTAATAGGAATAGTTATTTATTCTAAGAAAAATCAAAAAATTTATAAAATATAGTTGAAAAATTTAGATAATATGATATAATTTATATTATCTAAAGGAATGCAGGTGTAGTTTAATGGTAGAGCTTCAGCCTTCCAAGCTGATAACGTGGGTTCGATTCCCATCACCTGCTCCATTAAGAAATTAAAGGAACATCAAAAGTGTTCTTTTTTTACTATTTCAAATCATTTAAATATTTAACTTTAGAATGGTCTAAAACATAATCAATAGATATGGCGCTCATTTTACAAGTTTCTACAAGAAAAGTAGTTTGAATCAAATTAATAGCATTCTCATACTTAGATCAAGTTGCATTGTCGATAGAAAGTATTTCTGCTAATTCTCTAATAGTAAGATTTAATTCAGTTCTAATTTCACGAACTCTAAAAGATATGTTCTCTATATCTATATCACTTTTTATATTTTTAGTTAGTTTAATATTTGTTAAACACATTAAATAATCTATATTAATTCTATAAATATTAGATAATTGCATCAATCTCCTAATTGGTATAATCTCAGAATTGTTTTCCCAGTTGATATAAGCTCTTTTTGAAACGCCTAAAAGTTCAACAATTTGGAATCTACTATAATTATTCAATAATCTAACATCTTCAAGTCTGTGCATATTTTCTCCTCTTATTATTTATTTTCACATATAACTACAAAAAATAATCTAGAAGAAAATATCACACTCGTTATGATTTAATAATTCTTTCTGTAAAAATATATTAATTTTTAAGAGAGCAATGTAGTTTTTATTTATTCTTATATATATAATAAATATTTTCTATATAGTCTCTTTTTTATTTTGTTATAATATTGAAGGAAATCGTAGGACTTAAATCGGACTTATATATTTTTATTTAAATATGTGCTAAAATAGTTCAAAAGGTGTGAGAAAATGGATAATAAGAAAATAGGCAGTTTTATATGTGAACTTAGAAAAGAAAAAGAATTAACTCAATATGAACTAGCAGAAAAAATACCTGTCAGTAGAGAAGCTATTTCTAAGTGGGAGCGAGGAGTTAACAAACCTGATAAATCCTGTATTCAATCACTTTGTAGAATTTTTGATGTAACACCTGAAGAGATAATATTAGGCAAAAAAGAAATTGAAAAAAAAGATACAGAAAATTTAACACTAGATCTATATGAAGATATAAACAAAAAGAAAGTAATAGTTAAGTTATGTCTTACAATTATTTTGATAATATCGTTTTTATTCTTAATTTACTATTTTATAGAAAACTATAATTCAATTCATGTATATACAATTAATTATAATGATGATAATGTAACTATAACTAATGGTATATTTACTACAACTAAAGAAAAAATATATTTTTATTTAGGTGAAGTTACATCGGATAAAGATATTAAAAAAATTAAATTATATTATAAAGATAAATTTAAAAATGAAAAGTTAATTTATGCAACAGATGAAGCAAATATTATGTTATATGATTATCGTGGGTACAATGCTTACTTTAATTTTGAGGATTTAAAACGTATAATGGAAAATGCTTATGTAGAGGTTGAATTTGAAGATGATAAGCATACAATCAAAATAGATTTTGTTAATGATTTTTCTAACAAGAAAATATTTAATAAAAAGGAAAATAATATTTCAGATAATGGTTACATAAATGATAAAATAAATATAAATAAAATAAAAGAAAAATTAACTTTAGAAAATGACTTATATACTTATTCGAATAATAAAATATATATTACTTACGATGAAGATATAAATATGATTAATTTAGTAATTGACGATAAAAAAATAAATAAAGAGTGGAATTATTATATAGATTTAAACTTATTAAGTTATAATGAATATAGTAATAAAGAAGTAATTAGTTCATTTACAAACCAAGATAATAATATTGAGTGTTTAACAGGGGAGTGTGGAAATTACAAAGAGATTATGGATTATTTTTTTGATGAAATAAATAAATTATATTAGAAAAAAGTGTTGGGACCTAAAATGTTCCTAACACTTTTTTTGCTTTTATGATAGTATTAATATTAAGAAAGGGAGAATTTATATGTTAAAGAAAACTTTAATAATACTTTGTTTAGGTTTTATTGTGGCATTGCCAGATGTTTCAGCAACAACAGAACAATACTATAAAAACGATTATGGTGTAACTCTTAATAAAGAAGAATATGACTTTTTAGAGTTTATGTTTTGGAATGGCTGTCAAGCACATATGACAAAAGCAGACTATGAGAAATTTATTAATTCTGATATTATGAGTGGTGAAGTTGATTCTAAAATTTATGAAGAACCAACAACAAGAGCTACAACCATTGAAGATAGTAATAGAACTTTCAAGATTTCTAAGAGTTGTACTACTAATTGTTTTATATCTGTAACTTTAACGTGGAAGAACAATCCAATTACAAGAAGCTATGATGTAATGGGAGCTTATCTAGATGGAACAACATTAGAAAATACTCCGAGCACTGTTATAAAAAGTACAGGCAGTTCTAGCAACATAACAGATATAAAAAGAGCTAACAATGGCTTTGGTGTTTCTATGCTATTACCAAAATATGGAAATAATATTGTTATTAATCAAAACTTTAGGGTTAAAAAAAGTGGCACTGTATATGCAAGTTATCAACATGCAAAAAGCAATATTTCATATGGAGATAGTAAAAATTACACATTCTCTAAAAGTGGCTACGGACAAGTATTTCAATTTAGTGGAACATCTGCATCAATTTATGACCGATTTGGTGGTATAAATATTAGCTTGTAACAGCTAGCAGTATCAGATGTTATTATAAAAAGAGAGGTAAAGGTGAGATATAAATAAATAAAATTTCAGAAATACTTTTTAATTAATTAAAAGAAGGGAATGATGAAAATTATGAAAAAAGTATTAATATCTTTAGCTTTAGCATCAGCTTTTATTGGATTAGGGACGGCTAATGCTGAAGTTAAGACATCATATAAGCCTAATCCAAGAATTATTTCAGGAAAAGCTGCCATTTGTATAGGGACTCATGAAAGCGTAAATGGAGAGCCAGAAGCTAAATATGCTTGCGAATCGTTAAATAATATGGGGTATATTCATCAATTTTTATTTCTTAAACCAGATTATGGTGATTTGATTATGCTTGTCCCATCTTTAAGTGCAACGTTAAGCTACAATAATGTATACTTTTTTGTTGGGCACGCAGATTCGAATCGTATGCATTGGGGAGAATATAGAACAGGAACTAAAAGAGCAGGTATTTCAATTATAGAAAATGATACACATGAAAACTATAATTATGTAGATCCAACATTTATTGGAGCAGATTTAGCAATTTATATGGGATGTGGCACAGCTTTTAATTCAACTAATAACTTGCCTAAATATGGTTATAATAAAGGTCAAAAGTTTACTATTGGTTGGTCTGCTGAATATATATATGATAATGATACAGATGAATGGACTAGGTATTTCTTCGATGCTTTAGAAAATGGTAAAACAATAAAAACTTCAATTAACATTGCCAATAGTTATAATTATAGAAATAATTCTTATATGAAATCCACTGTTACATTTGGAAGTGATAAATCACTAAAAAGTGCCAAAAATACTAATTCAGAATTTGAGAATAAAGTATATTTAAAAAATAGTGCAGAATTAAATAATACTAGTGGTGTAGAGTATATTAGAAAAAATTTTGATAATAATTTTAATGAAGAAGATTATTATTTAGAAACAACATCCAATGACGAACAAACAATATATACATACAGTTTAAAAATTAATGGAGTAAAAACAAATATTGGCTATACGATTATAAAAAATAATATTAATAACGATGTTGAAATAATAGATAATTTTCAAAATAAAGAATTAACAGAGATGAAAAATATATCAAAGTTAAGCAAAAGTAATATTGATAGTATTAATGAAAAAGACTTAGTTATGCAAGCTCTATCAAAATATACAAATAGTTCAGAAAACAATGCGACTATTAGTTATAATTCATCACAAAAATATTATGATGCTATAAAAGATGTACTTTATTTTGATGTTTATTTGAACTCTTATGATCCAATTTCAAATACAAATTTAGTACTTACTGAATCATTTAAGATTTAAATGCTTTTTTATAAAAATGTGCTATAATAAATAATAGGAGCGATTAACATGAAACAGAAAAAAATTAAATTAACATTAGTATTATTAGTAGTAATCTTAGCATTATCTTCTTTGTTAGTATTATATAAAAATGGTTTAAATAAAAATAACTCAAATTTAGATAATAATTTAAATTTTAGACATTTTGTTATATATTATGCTGCAAATAATGAGGCATGGACAAGATTCTTTGAGCAATTACCATATCGGTTAGAACTTGCTAAAACTACTTTTGATATTAAGCTAAATGATTCAAATGAAGAAGTAAAATATTATGAATTTTCTAATCATAATTTATATTTTCTTGGTA
>CAOJKG010000005.1 GCA_948437815.1 uncultured Mycoplasmatota bacterium | reverse complement strand
TTACTAGGATTTGATTTACTAGATACTTTTAATATTTCCATATATTTAATTCCTCGACTTTCTAATTAAATATATGAACTTTTTTTATTTTTATACTTATTCTTTTTCTAAATCAAGAGAATTATAAGCACCTAAATCATATACTTCAAAACCTAAAACTTTTAATGTTTCATATGCTTTTTTACTTCTAACACCACTTCTACAATAAACAAATACCACTTTTTCTTTAGTAATTTCACTATCTTTATTTATTTCATCATAAGGAATGTTTATAGAACCTTTAACATGGCCTTCATCATATTCTTCTTTAGTTCGAACATCAATTACGATATATTCCTTCTCTTCCATTATTTGTTTATAATCATTACTTGAATTCACATCTTTATTTTCTTTGGTACTACATCCTACTAATGATAATCCTAGTAATAAAACTATAATTATTTTTTTCATTTTATACTCTCCCATCTTGCTGTATCGCCACATGGTAATATTAACTTACTGTCTTTCATTGGTAATCCTAACTCATGACTGGTTATTTTTCCAGGATGTTTATTTTCAATATTTAAGTATAATAAATTTTCTAATACTGTTTTAGATAAACCTGTTGTATAAGAATTTATAATAAATAATAATGGTTCATCACTTAATAATTCTGTTGTATCTTTAATTAATTCGTTTAAATCTGTTTCTATATTCCAGACTTCATTTTTACTTCCTCTGCCAAATGAAGGTGGGTCCATAATTATAATGTCATATTTGTTTCCTCTTCTTATTTCTCTTTTAACAAATTTTCTTACATCATCAACTAAAAATCTAATTGATTTATCTTCTAAATTATTAATCTTAACATTCTCTTTAGCCCAATCAATCATACCTCGTGATGAATCAACGTGTACTACACTTGCTCCTTCTTTTAAAGCGGCGATAGAAGCTCCACCTGTATAAGCGAATAAATTTAATACTTTAACTTCTTTTTTACATTCTTTTATTTTTTCTCTAATTAAGTCCCAATTAAAGGCTTGCTCTGGAAATAATCCAGTATGTTTAAATCCCATTAATTTTAAATTAAATTTTAAATCTTTATATTCTATTATCCAAGAATCTGGAATGTTTTTTTTGATATTCCATTTCCCACCGCCTGTGGAACTTCTATTATATTCAGCATATTCATTCCATTTATCTATATTTTTATCAGTCCATATTATTTGAGGGTCTGGTCTTGATAATATAATATTCCCCCATTTTTCTAATTTTTGACCATTGGCCATATCTAATATTTCATAATCTTTAAAATCATTTATTACTTTCATTTTAATCTTGCTCCATTAATCGAAATATTTTCCCCTGAAATAAAACTTGCTTCTTCAGATAACAAAAATAAACATAAATTAGCTGTATCCTCTACTGTATTTAATCTTTTTAAAGGTGTATTTTTTATCTTTTCTTCTATTTCTTCTTTTGTCCAACCTCTTAAGGCTAATGGTGTTGGTGTAAATGATGGACATATACTATTTACTCGTATTAATTTATCTGAAAACTCTAAAGCACTTGCTTTTGTAAAATTAATTATAGCTGCTGCACTTGCACAATAAGCTGCTGATTCTTCACACGGTGTGATGCCTAAACTAGATGATATATTAACAATTGCTCCTTTTTCTTTCATAATCGGATAAGATAATTTACTACATATAACTTTTCCTATAAAATTTATATTTATAACTTTTTTAAAATCTTCTATATCAAATTCTTTTATATATGAGTCAATAAAAGTTCCAGCATTGTTTATTAAATAATCTAGATGACCATATGTTTCTTTAATAAAATCAATTATTAACTTTACTTCTTGTTCGTTACTTACATCACATTTTTTTACTATTAATTTATCATTGCTTATATTTCTTAATTCGTTAGCATTTTTTTCATTATTGTTATAACAAGTTATTACGTAGCATCCTTTATCAAGCAATCTTAAAACTATTTCTTTTCCTATTCCACTTGTTCCACCTGTTACAAAAGCTATTTTATTCTCCATTTTTATTACCTCTACTTATATATTCTACTAATGGTGATATTGTATCTAAGACGCTATTTACTAAAAAGAAATATCCTATTAATAAAATTTGGACACTATTATCATAAAATAAATTTATACTTGTTAATAAACCACTGGCGATAAAAATAAATAATATTAATAATCTTAATATCCACATTTTATTTTCTCTATCATGATAAAAATCAGCTTTTTTTAGTTTTATTAAACTCATTAATCCCATCCATATCATAAGAATTAAAGCTATATTTTTAGTTGTTAATTCTATTAGACTTGTAGCTATTAAACTAGAACCTGATACTAAACTTGTAAATAAACTTTCATAGTCTTTTTCTTTATATATTAATATAAAACTTACTATTTTAAATATGGCGTAAAAACCAAAAATTGTTAGTAATACTATTTTAATATTTGTTATTTTAAATGTTGGTAATAATATTATACATACTGCTAAAAACATTAATAATAAACCAACAATAAAATCTACTAGTTCTTTCTTTTTCATATAATCTCTCTTTCTTCTATTTATTATATCAATTTATTATTGTTTAGTAAATCTATTTGTTTTTAAGCTTATATGTTAAAGGTATTAATTTATCACTTTTAACAAAATTTGCTATTAGTTTATCATTTTGTTTCGTTATAATTATTCCTATTGTTTTATTATGAATAGTTTCTTTTATATTTTTATCAATTAAATCCATATAAAATTCAACTTGGGCTTTATCTTCTTTTAAAAGTTTTCGAAGTTTTAATTCGACTACCATAAAACAATTTAACTTATAATTAAACAATAATATATCTATAAAATAGTTTTTATTTTCATAGTTTATTTTATATTGATTATCTATAAATGCAAAGCCTTCTCCCAATTGATTAAAAAATAATTTTAATTTTGATATTATTGTTATTTCTAATTCTTTCTCTGTTTTTATCTTTTCCCCTTTTTCTATTTCTATTATAATGGGATTTTTAGTTTGTCCTAACAAAGAATAATTATTTCTGGGTTGGATTATTTCAATTTGTTTAGGTTTATTCAAAAGCCTTTCGTAAGAATTTGATTTTATCTCTTTGATAAGTTCATTTTTAGATAGTTTTTTCTCAATACATAAATTAATATAATAATTTCTTTTTTTTCATTTTTTATAGGAATTAAATATCTAAAATGAGTCCAACTTAATTGGTGGCCCACTGGGCCACTTTTTTGAAAAATTAAATAATATTGTCTAAATCTTTTTAAATTAGTAGCATCATATCCTTTACCATATTTATTAGTAAATTCTTTACTCCATTTTTTAATTAATTCATCACCATATTTTGCTTTGCTATTACCATTTTGTGCTTCAACGATTAATCTGCCTATTTCCCAATAGTTTCTTAATGTCTCATAATTACTTTCTAAAATATGTTCTTTTTTTCTAATTTCATTCTTTTTGATAAAACTTTCTATTTCATTAAAATACTCTTTTTCTTGCATATGTAATTCTCCTTTTGATAGAAAATTATCATAAATATTTTTATTTTTCAAAAACAGATTTATTAAAATTTGTCTAGCTAAACGGTAAGAATCTGCTAAGCCAAATACTAAAAATCTGTATAGTAGAAAAGGCAAAATCTGTATTTTTAAATATTTTACATTATTTTACAAAAAGTTTACAAAAAAGAAATGCCTTAATTAAACATTTCTTCAATTTTATTATGAGCATTTATTACTGTTTCATTATCAGGTGTCATTACATATAGTTTTTGCCCTTTATAAGAATATGTGTATTGGTAATCATCTTTGCCATTTAGAGATTGACTCTCTACTTCCCATGATTTCATATCATCTATTTGTTTTTTTATAAATTCTGTAATATCTTCCATATTTAAATTTGTAACAAATAGTTTTTCTAATGTTTTTAATAAGCTAGTATATTTTGTAATTATACTTGGACTTGTAGCTTTTTCTACTAATGCTTTTATCATCGCTGCTTGATTTTCGACTCTAACTCTATCGCCACCATTAAAGGCTTTACGTTCTCTAACAAATGATAAGGCTTTTTCACCATTAACATTATTGTATCCTTGTTTGTAAGTATAGCCATCCATTGAAGTAAAATTATATTTAGAATATACTTTGACCCCTCCTAGGGCATCTACTACTTTTATTAAAGATGTAAAATTAACTTTGATATAATAATTTATTTTTGTATCTAATAAATTTTCTATGGTTTTAACACTTGTTTCAACTCCATATATTCCAGCATGAGTAAGTTTATCTTTACCATCTTTACCTGCTAGAGGAACGTAATAATCTCTAGGTATGGATGTAATTAAAATTTTATTAGTTTCGGGGTTAACTGTAATAACCATATTAACATCACTTCTTGATACTGAGGATACAGCGCCATAAGTATCTATTCCTGAAACATATATACTAAATGTATCTTTGGTTATATCAACTTTCTTGGCTATATCTTTGGTTTCAACATCTACAGAAAAATCATATATAACTTTATAACTACTAGCAAACTCGCCATCATCTTCGGTAAGGATTGCTAATATAGAATTTTCAATTAACATTGCTTCTACTTTCTTCTTTTCAAAATCTTTTTTTAATTCACTTATATCATTATATATTTTGAAATTAACACTAATCTTTTTTTCTACTTTTTCTTTGGATTCTTTTAAGCCATCAGTATTAAATTCTAAACTTCCAATATTCTTTTTTTCTAAATCTTCTATTTTCTCATACTTACTATCATTCAAAACTAATATGCTATAATTTTCCGTTTTGTAATTTTTAAACCCTAACTTTTTTAAAAAACCAATTGTATTTAATTCATATACTATAACTAATATTAAAAACACTAAATAGATTAATGAAAGAAATGTTCCTATCGCTCGTTTCTTAGGACCATGCTTTGTTAATATTAATAGACTTAAACCTAATGTGACTATACCTAGTAATACACATAATATGAAGAAGTATTCACCTGGTAATACATCAATAAATTTAAATAATCCTAAGGTTATTATTGTAATAAAAATTAAAATAAATGCTAAATATTTAAAAAATGGCACTATTTTTACTTGTTCTTTTTTATTTACTTTCGCCATATCTTCACCTACTTACTTATTATATCACGTAGTTTTTACAATGTTATAATAATTTTAAAACATCATACACTAGGTATACATAGAGAATAATGTAACTTGAAGATAAAAGTAAACCACCGATACAATCACTAAAATAGTGAACTCCTAAATAAATTCTACTAAAACCAATTAATAGTATTATACTAATTAAGGGTATTATTATTAATAATTGATACCCTAAAGTAATACTACTTATATTAATTAAAAACATTACTAAACCATAAAAACAGGTTGCACTAAATGTATGGCCTGAGGGATAGCTATAACCTTTTTCTTCTACTATTCTATTTATATTTGGTCTTTCTCTTTTTATTATATGTTTGGCTATAAATACAATTATTGCATCTATAATCATAGCAACACTTATTAATAAAGCTAGTTTATTTTTTAGAAATATTATAAGTAATAAGCAAATAATAATAAAATATTTTGTACTTGCTAAATTAGTGAAATATTTAAAAAATATTGTTTTTTTATTATTAAGTTTTATTTTATTATATACTATGTCATCTATTCTTGATAATTTATTTTTAACTAAAAGAATAGTCCATAGAATAAATAATATAAATAGTGTTATACAAATTATTATTTTCATAAGCATCTATTATATTATATCTTAAAATATTCAAAATTACGATACTTTTAAATACATTTTAAAAGATTGATAAAAATCAATCTTGATAAGCTTTAACTCTTTGTCTTGAAACAGCTTTTTCTCTTTCTATTGTATTAAGAGCTATATCTTTTTTAGATAAATTACATTCTTCAAGGAAAGGAAATTGTAATAAAACTTTATTAATAAAGTATAAACCAGCACTACTTCCTTTTTTTAATTCTACTTCAATCATATAGCTTGGAGAATAATCTATAGCATCTTTTTCTGGTATTGTTTCGTCAAATGCTAGCTCGAATTCTCCTCCATAACAAGATAATCTATATTTAGTTCTTTTAGTATTTAGAGTTACTACTTCTTCTAAAAACTCAATATTTACTTGCCATTCTTTTTGTAAAAATCTTAATACACTTTTCATATCACTTAAATTTTTCTCAAATCTTTTACAAATTGATGACTTGTCTGTTAGAGGTCTTTTTATTGTCCAAGTATCTCCTACTCTATGCCTCACATTTATTTTATTACTAGCAAGTACTCCTTCATAATCGTAATATATATCATTATTTTTAGAAAAACTCCCATTACCTAAATTAAAAAATGCTTTTATACTTTCAAAATCTTCAACTGGTGATGATGATAAACTATTAAATGTGAATTTCTTTTCTTGTTCAACTTCAACTGACATTGCTTCTTTGATTTTTTCAATCTTTTTCTTAATGTCAATTTCATTTATTCCCATTCTTTCAAGTTCTTTTGCTAAAGCTAGTAAATCTATGGCTATTACATATTTTTCTTTTTTTAGTTCGGAATTAAGAATTTGAGAACATTTGGATAAATCTTGAACCAAACCATTCTTTCGAATATAAACTTTGTTTTTCTCACTATATACATCAACTTTGCAGAATGATTCTAGTAAAGAATTGGATATTGATTGTAATTCGGGAACATATGAAATTAATCTTTCTTTAAATAAATCATAAGTTGTTTTATTATTAATTTCTTTATAAACAAAGTTATCATCTAAGGATTTATTTAATAATATTTTAGCATCTCTTTTAATAAAATCTGGAGAATCAGGACGATTTGATAACTCTTCAAAATAGTGTTTTAGTTTAATCTCTGATGTATTCCATTCTAATCCAATGCCAGTATTTCCTATAAATTTACCAAATACTCTTTCTAATATTCTGGTATCATTACTTAAATAACCTGTGTCATATAACTCAAATCTTTTATTAAAAAAGTTTGCTATTGTATATTCTACTGAACCATCAAATACTATTTCTAAACCATTATCTATATATTCTAAATCTATAGCTTCTAAAATACTAGAAAAATCAAATCCTTTACCATATAATTGTTTTGAATCACGATATATATAATCAATTCTATCAATATCTATACCACCCGTTAATAACTTTCGCATTATAAACATTAAATCAATAGAATCATTATATGTTTCCTTTTTTTCTTTCATCTCTATAAGATCGATAACTTTATTTAAAACGTTTTCTCCAAAAGTATCCACAATAACTTTGTGTATTTCCGTATTGGGATCAGTTAATAATGACACGGTTCTTTCTTCATGGGTTCCTTCTAAAAAATTTTCGGATACATGAGAGAAGGCCCCATGTCCTATATCATGAACTAAAGCCATACATTTTATAGCCTGCTCATCTTCCTCTGTTATATTTAAAATTCCTGAAAATTTCTTTTTACAAATATTAATTAATTTACCCGCTAAATAATATACTCCTAAACTATGTTGATATCTTGTATGCGTGGCGTTAGGATTGGCATTTAACCCTAATTGTGATTTATTTTTAAGTGAACTAAACTCACTTGATTCAATTATTTTTAGAAATTCATTTTCTACTTCATATGTTCCCCATATATCTTTTACTATCATTTTTTATCCCTTCTAACTAATCTATTAGTGATGAGTCTTGAAATAAGGCTATTTCTTTTAAATTATTATGTAAATATTTTAATATCTCATTATCATCATCTATTACTATAATTTTTTTCTTTTCTTTTGTATATTCTTTTAAGTACTTATATTTTAAGTATTTTGAACTTTCATTCTTTTCTTTTTCTTTAGAAATAATAATTCTATTTTCTTTCTTAAAATATGGAGCATTTTCATCTAACCAAATATTTTTTTCCTTAATTTCAATATTTTTTTTACATATTGATAAAATATATAATTCAACTTTTTTTAGCTCTGATATTTTTTTTAGAGTTTTAATATTAGTTGTTAGTGGTCTTTTATTTTTGAAATCTAACTTGTTACCAAAATCATAATCTGTTATAACTCCATCCATATCAACAAAAATTATTAATTCTTCTTTAAAATCTTTTATTAAATTGTAAAAATACATTATTTTCTCCTTCTACGATATAAACTTTCTATCTTATCAGTTAAATCATTTGCTATTAATATTGAAGCATCCATTTTAGCATAATCTGTTGTATTTATAAATTCTATATTATCAATGTTTCTTTCAAATACAGGGACCATTCTTATTAATGAGCTATTATATTTTCTTACATTTTCTTCATTCATTGTACTTCTTGGTTCTAATGATAAAGAATTTTGATAATCTCTGTACATTGATGTTAAAGGGGATGTGTATAAAATATAAAGTTCTGTTATGTAAGGGTATTTTCTTTTTAAGTTTTCTAAAAATTGTTGATATCGACTTTTATCCATCATTCCCAGTTTATAATACATGTCATACCATATAAAAGTATCTAATATACCTCGATCACATAATAATATTTCATTTCCATTAAGCTTTTTTCTTATTTCAGTTTCTCCTATTTCTAACTGCCTTTCAACAAAACCAATTCTGTCTTTTAATAGCTCTGCTTTTTCTTCTTTATCCTTTAATGTTGCATAAACAAGTCCTGCTGGTTCTTCTACACATGCTGTTTTAAAATTTGCTTTTTTGAAAAATTCAAAGAGATTATCTATACATGTTGTTTTACCGGCCCTTGGAGTTCCACTTATAGTAACTACTATTGGTTTTTCTAAAGAACCATATCTTGCATGTAAATCTTTTAATCTTTCTTTTCTTTTATTTAATTTTTTTAATTTTTCTAATAATTGTTGCTGACTAGCAAAATATATATCTAATTTTTTTCTATACTCTGCTATATTTACTTTTTTACTAAAAGGATCTGTTACTGGTCTTACTATAGCTTCTTCATTTAATTCTTTTTTATTGAATATTATTTCTTCTAAAAAATTATAGCTTTTTAATTTTAAGTTAAATTCTAAAAAGTCATTTATATTACCAGAAATAAACTTACATTCAAGCATAAAAGTTTTATTATCTGCGCTAGTACTTTTATCAAAATTTATTTCTATTATTGTTCCTTTATAATTTATTCTGTATCTTTGACGTTCTACTTTTAATCGCATTTTTTCATATAAAGACTCTATTACTAGTTTATAATTTGTTTTAAGATATTCAATTAATTCTTCTAAACTTGTAAATTCATATTTTTCTCTTGAGACAAAACTATCTTCATTTTCTTTATCTTCTTTTAAAGTAAAATACAAACTTCCGTTTTCTGCTCTTTTTCGCACTGTTAATTTATAAGCTTCTAAAATGTCATCATTATCATAATATATATCTTCGTAACTTGTTGTTTCAATGAACTCTAATCCTAACTCTGTTTTTAATTCTTCTAGTCTATATTTAATTAATTCTCCTTCAAATTCTTTAATTTTATACTTTTTTTCTATTTCAGTCTTTTTCATTTTTCCATTCCTTCCTTTACTTTAATTTCTATTTTGCGTATTTTGTACGCATTAATACTTAAAAAATAAATATTCTAAATTTCACCCTCCTTGTTTGCGTATTTTATACGCATTAAATCTATTTTTAAAAATGTATCTTCATACACTTTTAATTTTTATTTAAACCGATAGATAATTGCTGGTTTATTTCCCTCAAATTTGGTTGTAGCATTGGTTTCAATTATTTGTTTATTACTAAGTAGTTTCTTACGAAAGTTTCTTCGATCAATAATTTTATTTAAAATAGCTTCGTAAGTTTTATGAATCTCAGGAATAGTAAAACCATACGGAAATAAAGATTTTAATATGTCTGTATTATCAATCTTTTCTTGTAATGTCTCTAATGCTCTTATTAGTATTTCATTATGATCATAGGCAAGTTTAGGAATATTTGTAATAGCTACCCAATCAGCATTTGAAGTTTTCATTGTGTCTTTTAATATGTTTACTCTTTCAGAATCAATAACACCAATATATGATATTGCAATCATTCTCATTACAGGAGAACGATTTACTCTACTAAATATTCCTGAAAAATATAAGTTAATATCTGATATTCCTGATTTCTCATATATTTCTCTTTTCATCCCTTGTTCTACTTCTTCATTATTATATAATGCGCCACCTACTAAAGCCCACATGTCTTTATAGGGATTATTTTTTCTTTTTATTAGTAGAACTTTAGTTATACCTTTTTCTACTGTAAAAATGGCACTTATACAATGTATACCTTGATTCTTATATAAAGGATTCTTTACTTCCATTACTATCACCTTACATTTCAATTATATGCGTCTTTTATACACTTGTCAATATTGAAATAGTAATTTTACCAAAAATAAAAACTCGAATTATTGGTTCGAGTAATATTAAAATCTTTTACTTCTTTTTTTCGTCTTTGTTTTTGCTCCACCAAGTTCCAGCTAAAGAACAACTGCCACCCATACATACAAAAATTATCATAATTATCCAAAATTCCATTTTCTTTCCTCCAATTTCTTAAAATTTTTTCATAATAAACATCATAATTAAACATACTATGAATGTTATAATACCTGTTACAAATGCTAGTATTATTTTTTGATACATTCTTTTTCCTATCTCTTGCTGTGTTTCTTCATAAGTTAGCTTTTTACCATCAATAAATGCTATAATCTCTTTATAGGTTTGGATGTTATTTTCTTTTTTAAATCTTTCTATAACTCTTGCAGTTCCAAATGATATTATATATAGTGATATCCAAATGATAAATCCTATAAAATCTAAAAGCTTAAATAATGGGTATGCACTTATGATTAACACTAACATCTCTACTAGAAATACATAACTCATAACATTGAATTCCTTGATCTTTTTTGAATCAATTATTTTTCTCATCTCCTCTATATCTTTTTTTATAAAATTATCTAGAGATACATTGAAGATATTACTTAACATGATTAAACTCTTTATATCAGGATAACTCTTATCAGTCTCCCAATTAGAAATAGTCTGCCTTGAAACAAATATTTTTAACGCTAATTCTTCTTGAGAAATATTTTGCTCTTCTCGATATTTTTTTATTCTTGAACCAATATCCATTTTGCACCTCCAATTACATTTTATATGAAAATGATTTTTTTGTCTGTCAAAAGTCTTTTACATTAAGCTTTTTTTATTATTTATAATTAAATTTCAGTTAAATTATGATTTTCAAATTTATAAAATTTATTACATACTTTATTTATTTCATCATTGTGAGTAACTATAACTAAAGTCTTATTATTAAAATATTTTAATATGAATTTTACAACTATCTCTTCAGTGTGTTTATCTAAATTTGAAGTTGGTTCATCTAATATGTAAATGTCTTTGTCCATTAATAAACTTCTTAAAATATTTATTCTTCTTTTTTGACCTGTTGATAACTTTAATCCTTTTTCACCTACTATTGTATCAAGTCCATCTTCAAAAAGTAATAACTCATCTAGTTCTAATTCTTTCAAATATTCTTTTAATTTGTTTTCTTCCACTTTTTTATCTAAACATAGATTGTCTTTGATAGACATATTAAAAAGTTCTATCTCTTGACTAATTATACCTATATCTAATTTGATATTATGAATTTCTTTTTCATTAATTAAAACTTCTCCTTCATAACAACTTATATTACCCACGATTAAATTTATTAAAGATGTTTTTCCTTGACCAGAACTTCCCATTATTGAAATCTTGTCATTTTTTAATATTTTAAAATAATCTACTTTTATTGCTAAGTTTGTTTTGGGATATTTTATAATAATATTTTTAAGCTTAATTTCATTGAAATCTTTTAACTCTTCTTTATTTTCTAAGTCTTTAAAGATAACTTTTAATTTCTTAGATATAACACTTAATTGAAACCAGTTTATAATAGTGTTGGATAATTCTTCAAAGACAAAACCCATTTCCACATGTAAGGAAATGTAAAATGTTATTATACCTATTGTATCTATTCCATTTGATAAATCTATACATGCTTTTATTAAACCAAAAAAGAATGGAACTATAATAAGAAAGTTTCTAATTAATTCTTCAAGAGAATAATAGCTAACATATTTTTTATTTTCTTTGTAACACTTATTTCCTAAATTTTTTATTTTATTAATAAAATAATTATTGTTGTTTAATGACTTAACTGTTCTTATATTACTTATATAATCGTTATAAACAGATGAATATTCATACTCTTCTTCATATAATTTTTCCACTTGTTTATTTGATTTTTTTAATATTATAATATTTAAATAAATACATAAAATACTTGTTATTAAAGAAATTAAAAATATAAATATAGATTGATTATATAAAGTATAAAAAAGAAAAATAAAAGCGATAATGATACTGAAATATTCTGCTTGTAATACTCTACTTACAAGATTAATTATTTTATCAATTAAATTTTCAAAATAACCTGTTTGATATTTTGATATGGTTTCTACTGGTAATTTTATTAGTTTCTTGTAAAACTCACAATATTGAATGCGACTATATTCATATAAATAATTATTAGCATATATCGATAATAAATAATTTCCTATTACTCTAATACTTTTTGATACCATAAATATTAATAAAACAATTAAAGCTTTTTTTAAAGTAAATGGTAAAGTTAAAAATAATGTAAAACCAAATGGGACAATGTAATAAATTATATCTAGTATTATTTCTAGAATTAAAAATATTGCTAATTTCTTTTTATTTAAACTTTTAAAGATAAAGTTAATATTATTTTCCATTTTGTTCTCCTAAAATATATTTTTTATTAATTATTGCTGTTATTACATTGTTATCAAAAAAATCATTTGTCATAATAAATTGACCTTTATATTTTCCATAATTTCCAAAACTATTATCTACTTTAAATTGTTTAATATCACTATCTTCTACTAAAGCTCCTGTAATACATACAGCATGATCATAATTAATAATATCTAATGCTAATTTTTGATTTTTATCTATTTCTTTAATATTTAATAAACTATTTATATTATATAACTTATTATCAAGAATACCCTCTTCATAATCAGATGCTGTAGATTCTTCTATTGATATCCAGACACTTATTCCATCTTTTAATTGATCTATTATTGCTTTTTTTATTTCATTATTAGATACTGATATTATATTTTCTTTTTTATTTAAATAAATACTTGGAATAAAAGAAAAACTGCTAAAAAATTGTTCTTTATTAAACGAAGTTAGGGTTATATAATTGTCTAATTCATTTTGTAAGTATGTATTCTTAAATTCAGTTGGAGTTGTTAATTTATTATTAAACTTAAAACTTAATGGTGGATTACCATAAACTTTTGCTAGAAAAACGTATACTTCATTCATTAATTCATTTTTTATATTACTTTTTTCTTTTTTATTTTTCTTAATTAATGTTATAGCATCACTTTTTATTTTAGTTCGTAATAAATCTATTGTTAGTATATCATTATATTCTTTATTTACTTCTGCCATTGCATGTGTTGGGACTAACCCATATTTATTAACTATTTCTCTTGCAAAATGGAATGTTCCGTAACTTCCTATATATCTGTTTACTTTTTGATTAATTATTTCTAATGTTAAATGTTTGGTATTTATTAAATCATTATATAAAGCATTTGCTTTTTCTAATTTATCAAAAAAATTAATATAATTTGATGATATATCTAAATTTTCAATATCTATATTACTATTCTTTAGTAATATATCTTTTACAACTCTTAAAAAGACATAAATATTACATTGATGGCTATCTAATTGATTGTATATTTTTGTACTTGGTGTTTCAATGTTAAATTTAAATTCTAATTCTATACTTTCATTAAAACTGGATTTTTTTATTCCTAATTTTTTGATATTATTTTCAATTTTTTGATTTTTATCATTATTATCATAATTTTCTTTAAAATTTAAAATATCTTTTGTTTCTATATTCTTTTTCATAAAACCACCTATAATAATTATTTAAATGTTTCAAATGATGACGCTAAATATATAAAAGCTAAACTTTATCTACTTTATTTAAGTTTACTAAGTAGAATTTTATTATATAAATATTATTTATATTGAACCACACTTTAAAAGTATTTAAAAATTTGTTTTATATTTCCTCAATATCATATGTTTTTTTAAAATCTTTAAATGTTTTATCCCATATTTTATTAAATTTTTTTTCACTTAATTCTCCTAATTTTTCTATTCTATTATTAAATTCTTCTAAAAATAAAGGACAATATGCTAGCCCATCTCTTATTGTATATAAAACTAAATTTGCCCATACATAATTGTTTTTATAATACTTTGTCTTCTTATAATAATTAACTAGTTTATCAAAAGATTCTCTTACATTAAATTCTTTTAAAATAACATTTATTTCATCTATTATTTCTATAATGCAATATTTATAGCTAGAATAATCATTAGACTGTCCAATGGATCCTGGATTTATAAAAATTTTATTTTTATATTTTCTGTATAAATATTTATGTGAATGTCCAAAAAGACAAATATCAAAATCAAAATCATTTATTATTTTGTCAAATACTTCTTCTATATTGTCTTTGTCAGAGTAATACTGATTGCCATGAATCATTAGAATATTAAAATCTTTTGCCTTTATAATATAATATTCTTTTAATGATTCTATATATTTCAGATTATCTTTACTTAAATTGTTATATGTAGTGTGAATGGTTTTATAATTATTATAATTCTTTTTTAATGGAGAGTAATCCAATATATATTTTTCTCTATTACCTAGAATTGTATAATCAGAAATATTTTTAATTATACCTAAAATCTCATTATCACTTTCACCATCTGTAACATAATCTCCTAAAAAACATATTTTATCTACATTTTCTTTTTTTAAATCGTCTATAGCTAAATTTAGAGCTATTAAATTAGAATGAATATCGCTTAAAACTGCTAACCTCATTTATATCACTTCTTTTTTATAAATATTTATTTTCTTTATAATTTACATTTATTATAACATTTTATATTGATTTAGTCACTATTGATTAGTTTTATAATATTTTTTTAAAACTATAGAATAGAGTACTTACTTTTTTACTTGATTTTAGTGAAAAAAAATTCATAATATCATATTATGAACCTTTTTATAGTAATCGCATATATGCAATTTTTAGTCTAAATGGTGCCTGTAGTCGGACTCGAACCGACACAGTATTGCTACCAATGGATTTTGAGTCCATCGTGTCTACCAATTCCACCATACAGGCATAAAAATATTATATCATATTTTTATTATTCTTCAAGTATTATTCCTTTATCTGTTGTAATTTCAATGATATTTAATATTGATAAAACGGATGTTATTAAATCATCTAGGTTTATTTCTACTTCTTTAAAATGACTTGTTTTTAAATCACATTTTTTAAACCTTGTATCTTGAAATTGGTCTTTATTAAATTCACATTTATAAAATTCTATATTATTATATTTATTTTTATAATGAATATTCTCTGTTAGTTTTACATCATCATATTTTGAATTTCCTATTTCACTTGTACTAAACTTGGAATACTGAATTAATGTTTCTAATATGTATATGTTTTCTAATTTAGAAGCTGTAAAACTTATGTCAGTAAGTTTGGAATTTTCAAAATTAACATAATTAAAGTTGCATTCTGTAAAAACAACATTATTTAATTCACAATTAATAAATTTTATTTTGCTAAAAAACACATTGTTAAAAATTGTTTTGTTAAAGTGGCAATTTTCAAATCTTATTTCATTAAAGTTTTCAAATCTTATTTCTAATTCACCAATTTCTTCTTTTATAAATGTTATTCCTGATAATGTTAAATCTTCATAATCAGCAAATTTTTCTATAGTTAAATTATGTCTAAATTCCCACATATTATTCTTCCTCTTTATATATTGAAGTGAATAATTCAGTTTTATTATCAATATCTTTTTCTTCTATATTTTCATCTATAACAGGAAGTTCATTTAAACTGGCTAAACCAAAAGCATCTAAAAATTCTCTTGTTGTTCGATAAAGATTAGGTCGACCTGGTAATTTTGATTTTCCAGCTTCCTTGATTAAACCCTTTGCAACTAATTTTCTTATAATATGTGCCGAACTAACTCCACGCATTTCATCAATTTCTACTCTTGTTAATGGTTGATTGTAAGCGATAATTGCTAGAACTTCTAATGATGCTGGAGATAGTTCATTGGCATCAGGTGTTTCAACTAATTTTTGATAATACTCTTTATGTTCTTCTTTGGTTGTTAATTTAAAAGAATCTCCTAAATAACTAATTCTTATTCCTCTATTATCATCTTCATAACTTTTTTTTAGTTCTAATAATAATTCTTTAGCTTCATTTTCTTCAATACTCATTATTTCACATAAGTTAGCTAAATTTATACCTTCATCTCCTACTACAAATAGTATACCTTCTAATATTCCCAGTTTATTCATGTACTTCCCTCCTCTCAATCATAATCGGTTTAAAATTATCCTCTTGACTCAAAGTTATTTCGTCATTTTTGCTCATAGTTAGAACTGATAAAAAGGTTATAATTAAAAAATTTTTATCATTTTCGTTAAATAGCTCTAAAAATTCTACTTTTTCTCTTATTTGTAAAACCTTTCTAATATCTTCTATTCTGCGTTCAATGCTATATTCTTTTCTTGTTATTCTGGTATTTAATGGTTTCGATAGTTTTTCACGCATTTTAAAACTTTTTAATGCATTTACTAAATCTTCTACACTTACAGAGCCAAAGCTTATAGGATTATTAGTAATAAATTCGTCTAATTTCATTGGACTTTTGGTATAAAAATTATTTCTTTTTTCAAGTTGCTCTTCTAAATCTTTTGTAATCTTTTTATACTTTTCATATTCTAATATTTTACGTTTTAAATCTTCTTCTGATTCAATATGAAATTCTTCATCATTTAGACTCTCATCACTTTCTTCTGAATTAATTAACATTTTACTTTTTAAATGAATTAACTCAGCAGCCATGACTAAATAAGAACTTGCTATGTCAATATTTTTATTTTTTTCTTTTTCAATAAATTCTAAATATTCTTCAATTATAATACGGATATCAATTTCATATATATCCATTTTTGAAGTTTTAACGAGATGTAAAAGAAGGTCTAAGGGACCTTCAAAATCATTTATACAAAATTGATATTCCATATTGTCACTTCCTTAGTTTATCTTTCAACCTATTTTTGGTTATTCACATTTAAATCCTTGAGCTTCCATTTCAAATTTTACTACTTTAGGTGCTGTATCTAATTTAAATGAATCAGCATTAAAAATATATATCCTATCTATTTCATTTAAATTTACTATTGTTGTAATATTATAGCCATTTTCATGTTCAAAAAATGTAGATGCTATACCTAATTTACTATTATAATTGTTTGCTTTTAATTTATTAGCTTCATATTGTTCTTGATAATTGGAATCAGTAGATAAATAGCTTGCTTCACTTGTAACTTCTTTTAATTTTTCAGCACTAAACTTATATGTTACTTTCTCATGAGTATTTGAACACACAAGAGAGCTACTGCCATCTTCAGCGGTATTTAATTGTACTAAAGGATAATCGTTTATTGTCTTTTTTATTATAGATATAAATCCAATAGTTGTAGCAGATTCAGTTGTTATTGTTCTTTTGATCGTTGTAAACGCTCCACTATTTAAAGTAAAGTCATCTGCAAGTTTTACTCTTTCAATTAAAGTTTGCTCAGTGCTAAATATCTCTAAATAGTAATTGAGCTCTTCTATATTTTCACTATTACTTAAATTGTTTGTAATATCATAACTGATTGTTAAATTTGTTTGATCTATAATAAAATTACTTATTGTTATGTCATCATTAATAACTTTTATATTATCTGTAAAAGCTACTAAAGTATCATCGCCTATAGTTGGCTTTTCAACATTTGGCTTTTTATTTGGATAACTTGGTTTTGTAGTACTGCCAGGAACTTTATTTAAATAATTATTAACATATTCTGATATATTAGGTAAAAATATAACTGCTAAAATAAATATACCTAATATTACTATTGTTCCAATAGCACTCTTTTTTTTACTTTCAAATATACCAATTGCTGTTGGAGTAAGCTCTGATTGTTCTAATTTAATATTTTTGTATTTTTTTTTCTTTCTAGCCATATTTATCCCTTCTTATGTTAAATATTATATCAAAAAAATCTCAAAAGAAAAAGGCTTTTTTAGTGCCTTTAACCTTTATTTACTATCAATATTATTTAAATCTTATTTAATTACTTTTTCATAATATAAATATAATATTTTTATTCTTTTTTCTTTAATTATTATTTTTTAAAATTTTTAAATTGATTTTTAATCTTTAGGATCAAAGAATAGTGTAAAGAAGGCTGCGAATACTACTGCTCCTACTACTGCTGCGCCACCTTTTGTAAACATTCCTGTAAATATTCCCAAAAAACCACTTGCTTGATATCCTTCCCAAGCGCCGTCATATAGAAGATAACCAAAGTTAGATATTATGGTAGATGCTCCACCACCTGCTAATTCTATTAATTTATCATATAATCCGAAGAATGCAAGGATTGCTCCTAATACCGTAAATATACTAGTGATATGTCCTGGAGTTAATTTGGTATTATCTAAAATAATTTGTCCAATTACGCAAAATATTCCAGCGACTATAAATGCCCATATAAATGTCATATTAACTTACCTCCAAACTTATAGTGTGTGCTATTCCTGGTATTCCAAGTTTTTGATTAGCAAGTTGGACAGATTGTAATGAACCTGTTGCAATTACTAATATTTTTTTGTATTTTTTACAACCTAATATCTTATCAAATAATACTAGAGGTAAGGCAACTGGTCCACTAGCTCCAGCATATGTTTCTTGATTATTGGTATATATTTCACATCCAGCATCAATATATTTTTTTAATTCAATGTTGTGACTTTGTCTTAAAACTTCTAAAAATAATTCTTTTCCTACTTTACCTAAATCTCCTGTTAGTATTAGATCATAGTAGCTAGCATTTCTTTTCATTTCATTTAAATGCGTTACAAGAGTCTCAGCGGCAGCTGGAGCCATTATAGCCCCCATATTATTAGCATCATTAAGTCCCATATCTAATGCCTTACCAATAGTAGCAGACTCTATTTTAATGTTAGTAACTTCATTAGTAAGTAAGGTAGCACATGCTCCGGTTGTTGTAAAAGTTGTTGTGTGTTTTTTAATAGCACCATATTCAACTGGATATCTAAACTGCCTTTCTGCATTTAAGTTATGACTACTGGTAATATTAACTACAGTTTTAGCTTGTTTTGATTCAATAAATGTTGATGAGACAATTAATCCTTCAATAAAACTTGCACAAGCACTATATACTCCTAAATATGGAATACGATACTTTGCAGCATTATAATTTGAGATACATATTTGATTTAATAAATCGCCACCAACTAATAAATCTATTTTACTATCTGTTAGTTTGTTATGTAAAAGAAGATTGTCCATTACTACTTTCTGCATTTTTATCTCAGCTTGTTCAAATGTTCTTTCGCCATAATAATAATCATCCATAGAGAAATCATAATTTTTTAGTAAACCATCTCTTTCTAATGGTCCTACTATAGCAAAATTATCTTTAATATATACATTTGTAAATTTTTTACTAGCCATGAATAATCACCTTCAATAACACTAAAATAAATGAACTTAATATACCATATAAAATTACTGATCCAGCAAGTTTAAAAAAGTTTGAGCCTAAGCCTGTTATTAAACCTTCCTTTTTATAGTCTAGGGCACTACTTTGGACTGAATGAGCAAAACCTGTTGTTGGTAATAAAAGTCCTGCTTTAGCTTTTGTCATCCAATTGTCAAAGAATCCTAAAGCAGTGAATAATGAAGCACTAAATATCACAATTAAACATGTCCATGTGCTTGCTACTACTCTTGTTAAATCAAACATATTCATTAACATTTGAATTATCCCTTCAACAATAAATCCTACAAAGCCTCCAATTAGAAAAGCATAAATTGTATTGTGTAATTTATCTTCTCTAGGTGTGTGTTTCTTGACTAATTTTTTATATTCATCTTTATTCATAAGTAACCTCCATTTTTATTATGAAACAATAAAAAAAAGTTATACCAATTTTTAGTATAACTATTACTTAATATTTTATCATTAGTATTATCACCATTACCACTGACAGGTATAGCACTTCCTAAATACTTCGATTTAGGTTTAAACATACTTTTTATAAAATCTTTGTCTCTTGCTAATATTTCTCTTACTTCTCTTGCAAAATCACCACTATATTTTTTTTGTGTAGCTTGTACTCCGTAAGCTTCAATATTTAAACGCTTTGCTATATATAAACTACGATATAAATGATATTTTTGCGTAACTATTATTATTTTATTAGCTTTAAAAATGTTTTTAGCACGATAAATACTATCATAAGTAGAAACTCCAGCATGGTCCATAAATATATCTTCAGATTTAACTCCCCCATCTATGGCATACTTTTTCATAACATTTACTTCATCATAATTTTCTTTAGTATGGTCTCCACTCATTATAATTTTGGAAACTTTTTTATCATTATATAAACCTATTGCAACATCTAATCTGTCTTTTAACATGGGACTTGGTTCATTATCCCAGATGCCTGCTCCGAGCACTAAAACACAATCAGAATTATCTAGCTTTTTAGAATCACTATTAATTATTAATTTGTTAGTACTTATTTTAACATAAAAATTAGTGCCAAATATAATTATTGTTAATATTAATACCATTAATATGCCCCATTTGATTAATCTTTTCATAATTATTCTCTCCTAAATTTAGTATATCATATATTATTTATTTATTAAAATAAAAAGAGATAACTACTGTAAAGCATTTATCTCTTTGGGGCTTCTTCATTGTTCCTAAATTTATTGATTCTTCTAACTTCTCTTATTCTCATAGTGATTGTTGCTTGATCTGCTTGATATTTTTCACATAAAATTTTGACAAATTTTAATTCATCTACTCTTGGTCTACTATTATCATAAATTTCAATGTATTCTGTTATTTCATTTAATGGCATACGGATAGCTCTGCATAAAAATAATAGTTCTTCAGGATCATATCCCTTGTTTATTAAATTTGTAACAGACAAGTTTTTTAATTCTTCTAGACTTTCTTCTATTTCTATTTGTCTTTCTATTATTAGTTTTATTTTCATTTATTCTCTAGCCTTTCTAAATATAAAATTTCTTTATTTAAAGCTTTAGCATATTGAATTTCACTTTCAGTTGTTTTTCCAATATAGCCATTTACATTAACTACTAATATGGCATCAGATAATTTAATTTTTTCTTTGTGCATATCATTAAATACTTTTATTTCTTCGTCTGTAAAAGCCGGACTATTCTCACTCGGAAATATTGGTGTTATTACACAATTTCCTTTTAATTCCATATTAAGTGCCACCTTTAACATTTCTTCTTTATATTTTAAACTACCACATATAGTTATTATTTTCATAAATAACCTCCTTTTCATAACTATATCATAAAAATTTTATTTTTACAGTAATTATTTATAAATATTTTAAACTACCACATATAGTTATTATTTTCATAAATAACCTCCTTTTCATA
>CAOJKG010000004.1 GCA_948437815.1 uncultured Mycoplasmatota bacterium | reverse complement strand
GCACCTACAACTCCTAAATAAATACTCCCATTTCCTCTTTTGGCAATAGATTCAATAATCTCTTTTTTTTCCAAAATTTCACCATCTTTCAAACTTTCTAATTAAAACTATGTAAAGTGTTCCAAAAATATAACTAATTAATAAAAAATATTTTTTTATTAATAATCAGTTAGTAATATTATTGAAAATTTTATTATTTATAAAAGTAAAAGGGTTGTAATGTCAATTATCTTGGACATATTATAAGTAAATAAAATAATTAATTTTTTCTTTTGCTTTATTTTATCTATTAGTATATAATAGAAGAGGTGATGATATGAAGTGGATATTAAATATTAATAAAAAGTATAAATTACCTTACATATTATCAAATATCTTTTTAATATTTTTTGATAGTATAGGTTTTGTTATTCCAATAATAATTGGTTTTATTGTAGATCGAATAACTAACGAAGGAAATTATGATTATTTCTTATTAATAATAATAGGATTAATTATATTTGCCATCATAAAGGTTTTAGGTTCATATTTTAGTGTTATTAAATTAGATGTTGTAAGTGACAAAATAATAAGTGAATTAAAACAAAAGTGTTATAAAAATATCAATAATTTAGATCATGATTTTTTTGAACATAACAACAAAGGCGAATTAATGACTAATTTTACAAGCGATATGTGGAATATAAGAAAACAAATTAGTTATAATATAAAGACTATTGGAGCGATAATATTAAGTTTTATTTGTTCTTTTGTGTATTTATTAACTATTAATACACCTTTTACATTAATTCTTTTAACACCAGGTGTAATAGTAGGTATTATAACAATTATTTTTTATAAGCATATTCATAAAGAGTATGAAAAATTACGTGATATGACTAGTGATGTAAATGATTATATAAGTGATAATATAGAAGCCAACCGTGTTGTAAAGACATTTGCTTTAGAAGAATATGAAATCAAAGAAATGAAAAAAATAGGAAAGAGATATGTTGATAAAGATATAAAAGTTGGTTTTAAAGAAAATACATTTTATGGTAGTATTGATTTTCTTAGTTATTTTATGAGTGTAATATTACTTATTGTTGGAGGTTTTTTATTTATTAATAATAAGATAACATTAGGAGATTTAATTATATTTAATTCTTATCTTTATAATTTGCGTGCACCATTTATTAGACTAGGAGGACTACTTCATAGTATCCAAAGATATGGAATAGCAAAAAAACGCATAAAAAATCTTTTAGATGCTAAACCAAAAATAGAATTAAAAGGCGAAGAACCATTAAAAACGTTATTAGTACCAATTGAATTTAAAAATGTTAGAATAGTTTTTGATAATAAAGTAGTTTTAGAAAATTTAAATTTGAAAATAAATCCACAAGAAACAATTGCCTTTATAGGTAAGACAGGAAGTGGTAAATCATCAATAGTAAACTTATTATTAGGATTTATTATTCCTGAAAGTGGAGAAGTATTAATAAATGGAAAAAATTATTTAGATTACAATATTAAGGATTTACGTGAAAAAGTTGGTTATGTTACACAATCTAGTTTTCTATTTAGTGATACAATATATAACAATATTAGATATGGTAATATGGGATTAAGTAAAAAAGAAGCTATGAAATATGCTAATATTGCTTGTTGTGATTACATCAAAAATATGCCTGAAGGGTTAGATACGATAATTGGTGAAAAAGGAGTAGGTTTATCAGGTGGAGAAAAACAAAGATTATCTTTAGCAAGAGCCCTCGCTGTTAAACCAGACATTCTTTTACTAGATGATATTACAAGTGCTTTAGATATGGAAACGGAAGAAAAAATTAATGAGAGTATAAAGAAATTAAATTACAAATCTACAAAAGTTATAATAGCTAGTAAAATAGTAAGTGTTATGAATGCCGATAAAATTTATGTATTAGATAAAGGAAAAGTAATAGAAAGTGGTAACCATAAAGAATTAATGAATAAAAAAGGTTATTATTATAAATTATACGAATTACAGAAAGGAGATATTTAAAATGGTTAATAATTACAAGAAAGATGAAGAAGCAACAAAATTTTCTTGGAAAAATATGAGTCGAATGCTTGAATTTATTAAGCCATATAAAAAAGAATTATTTATCTCTTTCTTTATTGGGATAATATCAAGTTTATTACTTCTTGTTATTCCTAAATTAATGGCTTATGCTATTGACGTATCATTTGTAAATAAGAATTTTATGCAAATAGTATTATTATCATTTATCATGTTAGGTATAGTATTATTATCTGTATTTTTTACTAAAATACAAAGAGATAAAATGATTATAGCACTTGATAAAGTATCATATGACATTAAAGCAGAAATCTTTAAAAAATTGCAATACTTACCTAATAATTATTTTGATACTAGAAGTCATGGAAAGATATATACGAGAGCGACTAGTTATCCCGATGATGTAGCAGGAATATTTTGTTATGTTATCGTTCAAGGTTTACTTGATATCGTAAATTTAATTTTTGTAATAGTGTTTATGCTTATAACCAATACATCTTTAGCTTTAATAAGTATAATTTCAGCTATAATATTGATTACAATTTTTATCTTTTTAGCACCTATTAGAAGAAAGTTACAACATGTCGTAAATGATAAAAAATCAAATGTTAATGCTTATGTATCAGAAAGTATAAATGGTATACGAATAACCCAAAGTTTTAATCGAGAAAATGAAAATGAAAGAATTTTAAGAGATTTAGAAAAAGAAAGGATTAATGCTCAAAAGAAAACTTTTTTTATAGGAAATCTAAATTGGTCTCTTGCCCATGTTTTTGATATAATATGTATAGCTTTAATCTATTATATTGGTCTAAGATATTTTTATCCAAGAGTCAGTTTAGGTACAATAATAGCTATCGACTCATATTCTTCAAGATTTTGGGATCCCTTAGAGTATATCACAAGTAGTTATAGTGATTTAATGGATGCATCAACTTATTTAGAAAGAATATTCGAATTATTAGATGAACCTCTTGTTATTGAAAACTCTAAAAAATCAATAATTTTAGATATTAAGGGTGATATTGAACTAAAAAATGTTGTTTTTAGTTATGATAAAAAGAAAAAAGTTTTAAATCATGTTAATTTAAAAATTAAAGCTGGCGACAAAGTAGGTTTAGTCGGAGAAACAGGCTGTGGAAAATCTACAATATTAAGTTTGTTATCCAGGTTTTATGATCCTGATGAAGGTGAGATTTTAATTGATGGTATTAATATTAAAGACATAAGACTTAATAATTTAAGAGGACAAGTTAGCATAATGCTCCAAGATAACTTTCTATTTGCGAGAAGTGTATATGATAATTTAGTATTAAATAAAAAAATAAAAAAAGAAGAAGTAATAAAAGTATGTAAAATTTTAGATATTCATGACATGATAATGAATTTAGAAAATGGCTATGAAACAATTCTTTTAAATAATGGTTCTAATTTATCAAATGGTGAAAGACAACTTTTATGTATCGCGAGAATAATGCTTCAAGACCCTAAGATTTTAATTTTAGATGAAGCAACTAGCAATATCGATTTAATGACAGAGAAAAAAATAACTAAAGCAATAGATTTAGTAACAAAAGATAGAACCACAATAATGGTCGCCCATCGTATATCAACAATAAAGAATTGCGATAAAATAGTTTTAATCAAAGACCATATAAATTATGAAGAAGGAACTCATAATGAATTAATGAAGAAAAAGGGAGAGTATTATAAATTATACTCTTCGCAAGCCATATAAACAGTAAAAAATCACTAGACTTTACAATATATTTCTGTTATATTAAATTTATTAAAGGAGAAAAATAATGGATATATTAGAGAGATTTTTAAAATATGTAAAAATAGAAACAACATCTTCAGCTTCTAGTGATTTAATACCTAGTACAAAAAGTCAATATAATTTGGCAAGAGTATTAATTCAAGAATTAAAAGATATAGGTTTAGAAGTATATTTTGATGAAGAGCATTGTTACGTTTATGGAATATTAAAGGGTAATATAGAAGCTCCAAGTATTGGTTTTATTACCCATCTTGATACTTCAGAAAGTGCCAAAGGAGCAGATATAAAACCAACAATAACAAATAATTATAATGGTGAAGAAATCAAATTAAAAAATGGAGTAACCCTAAATAGCAATATATATCCTAATTTAAAAGAAATAAAAAATAAAACTTTAATTACTAGTGATGGTACAACATTATTAGGGGCAGATGATAAAGCTGGTATCGCCGAAGTTATGACAATGTTAAATTATTTTGCTAATACTAATGAAAGTCATGGAGATATATGTGTATGTTTTACACCAGATGAAGAAATAGGCAAAGACACAGACTTTTTCGATTTTAAGAAATTTCCTGCTAAATATGCCTATACTGTAGATGGTACAGAATTAGGTGAAATAGCATACGAAAACTTTAACGCTGCAAGTATTAATATAACCATAAAAGGAACTATATCTCATTTAGGATATGCCAAAGGAATATTAGTTAATTCTCTAGCTATAGCTCATGAACTCTATGGTATGCTACCTAATGAAACTCCAAGTAATACTGAGAATTATGAAGGATATTATCATTTATCAAATCTTCAAGGAGACGAAGAGACTACGGTTATGAGGTTTATAATTCGTGATTTTTACAGAGCAAACTTTGAAGAACGTAAAAATACTATTAAAAGAATAATAAACGAGCTAAATAAAAAATATGGTAATAGAATAGAGATTGAAATAAAAGATTCTTATTATAATATGAAAGATATTATTGAAGAAAACAGACATTTAATAGAATATGTTAAAGAAGTAATGATTGATTTAGGAGTAACACCTGTAATAAAACCTATTAGAGGAGGTACAAGTGGTGCTAGATTAAGTTTTATGGGACTGCCTTGTCCAAATTTAGGAACAGGAGGTCATAACTTTCATAGTTATGAAGAATATATAACCTTAGAAGACATGATAAGTACCAGTGAAATATTAATCGGTATTGTAAAAAAATATGCAAAAGCTAAAGATACTTTAGAAAGAAAGAGGAAATAATTGTTTTATTATTAATACTTTGATATAATTAATTACAAGGATGTGAAAATATGAAAAAAATAATAATTAGTATAATAACAGTAATGCTTTTAATATTGCCCATAAATGTTAAAGCAGAAAGCAATAATGAAGTAACAATATATCTATTCAGATCTACTCAATGTAACCATTGTGAAGATGCCCTAGAATATTTAAATGAAAACAAAGAAAGTATACCTAAAGGTGTAAAATTAAAAACTTATCAAGTATATCAAAATAGCAATAACGTTAAGCTATTAGAACAAATACAAAAAGATTTAAATTTTGCCGAAAAAGATATTGGAAGTGTCCCTTTATTTATAATTGGTGATGAATATATTTTTGGCTATTCAGGACCTGCGGATGTTAAAAAAGCTTTTAATTTAGCAGAAGAAGCTAAAAATAATAGTGAATATAAAGACATAGTTAAAGAAACAATCTCTAAATTATCTTTAAAAGATGATCATATGATGTTAGACGAAATCTTTAGTGAACCAAGCAAAGTTGCAACAATGATAGTTTTTGGAATATTTGGAGCTATTGTTTTAGGCTTTGGCGCTATGATTATATTCTCGCGAAAAAATTAATATTTTAGACATAGCTACTTTAATTAGTAGCTTTTCTCATGTATAATAATGTGACGAAGGTGTAAATATGAAAATAGAAAATGATAATAAACAAGAAAAAACTTTTAAAAATATATTGAGTGAAATATGTAAAGAACAAAGTATAAAGCTAACCTATCTATCAAAAGATTGGATAGTAGTATTAGAAAAAGACAACAAATGTAAAATTTTAGCAGGATATAAATTTGATCTTAATGAGCATGGGCTAGGAGAAGTTTGTGATGACAAATATGCATTATGTGAATTATTAGAGCATTATCATTTGCCAGTAGTAGAACATCATATAGTATATGCACCTACAAATAATGAAAATTATGCTATTGGATGTAATAATATTAATTATTTAAAAGAGCTATTTATCAAGTATAATGCCTCTGTTGTTTTAAAAATAAATAATGGTACATGCGGAAATAATGTTTATCATATAACTAATGAAGAAGGTTTAGAATACTATTATTTAAAACTTAGTAAACGAAGCTATTCTTTAAGTTTATGTCCTTTTATAGATATAGAAAATGAATATCGTGTAATAGTATTCCAACATAATCCTGAATTAATATATAAAAAAGAATTACCAAAAGTATATGGAGATGGTGTGTCTTCAATTAAGGAATTATTACAAAACTTTAATTATGAATATTTTAAAGACTACGATGGCGTAAACAAAGATATTATTTTAAAAGAGAATGAAGAGTATATATACAATTGGAAATTCAATTTATCAGGAGGAGCTAAAGCAAGTTTTGATATAGAAAAAGAAATAAAAACAGAAATTTTAAAATTAGCAACTAAAGTAGCAAATATAATTGATTTAAAATTTGGCAGTATAGATATAATTCGTGATAAAAACGGCAAATATTATGTTTTAGAAATCAATAGTGGAGTTATGATGGATAATCTTATTAAAGAAAATGAGAATGGTTATGAAATAGCCAAAAGTATTTATAAAAAAGCTATAAAAGCTATGTTTAAAATAAAGTAAAATATACCTCTAGAATTTACAATAAAAGGTAACTATGATATAATAAATATTAGACAAGGAGTATAATTTTTATGAAAGTTATTATGCTAGAAGATGTCCGTAAAGTAGGAAAAAAAGATGAAATAATAGAAGTCAGTGATGGGTATGCTAATAATTATTTAATTAAAAATAAATTAGCGGTTCAATACACTAAAAGAAGTAAAGAAGTTTTAGATAGAGAGCTTGATGCCAAACAAAAAGAAGAGGATCAAAAAGTTGCAGAATACCAAGAAATAAAAAAGCAATTAGAAAACAAGATAATTAATTTTAAAGTTAAAACTGGTGTTCAAGATAAGGTATTTGGCAAAATATCAACCAAGCAAATCGCTGAAGAAATAGGAAAATTAGGTTTTAAAATAGATAAAAAATGTATTAAATTAGATTATGATTTATCTAGTTTAGGCATTAGTGAAGTAGAAATAATACTTCATAAGAAGGTAAGTTTTAAAATAAAAGCAAACTTAATAAAATAGGAGGATTTATGGCGACACGTGCATTACCAAATGATTATGAAGCTGAAATGAGTGTCCTTGGTGTAGCTTTTTTAAATAAAGACGCACTTGAAAAAATCAGTGATGAAGTAACAGAAGACATGTTCTTTAATGATAAAAATAGAATTATATTTAATGCCATTATCTCATTATATAAAGAGAGAAATCCTATTGATGTTACAACAATTAAAGCTGAATTAGATAAGAAGAAAGTCTTAAATGAAGTAGGGGGAATTCCCTATTTAATGGAAGTAATAGATTCTGTAGTTACTGCTGCCAATCTTGAATATTATATAAAAATATTAAAAGATCATGCTATAAGAAGAAACTTAATAAATACAGCAACAGATATTGTAACAAATGCTTATTCCAGTGAGAATATAAATGGTTTATTAGATGAATCAGAAAGAAGTATTTTAAATGCTGTTAGAGTAAGACAAACTAGTGAATTTGTGCCAATCCACGAAATACTCCGAAGAGCCCAAGAAAGACTTGAGGAGTTATCAAAAAATAAAAGTGATATTACAGGAATAAGAACTGGTTTTTATGATTTAGATAAAGCAACAGCAGGCTTGCATGGTGGCGAATTAATCATTTTAGCAGCTCGTCCTGGTATGGGAAAAACAGCTTTTGCTCTAAATATTGCAACAAACGCTGCCTTTTCAACAGAAAAAGCCATAGCTATTTTCAACTTAGAAATGAGCGCTGAAATGTTAGTTAATCGTATGATAGCGAGTGTAGGAGGAATAGATTCTTACAAACTAAGCACGGGTAAATTAGAACATAACGATTGGAAAAGATATAACGAAGCGATGAGCAAACTAGGAAGCACCAATATATTTATTGAAGATAATGCTAGTATTACAGCACCTGAGATTAAATCAAAATGTCGTAAACTTGCAAGTATGCCAAATGGTTTAGGATTAGTAGTAATTGATTATTTACAGTTAGTTACAACGGGTTCTAATCGTATTGAGTCAAGACAAGTTGAGGTATCAGAGATATCGCGTAGTCTAAAAACAATGGCATTAGAGTTAAATGTTCCAGTTATTGCACTAGCCCAATTATCGCGTAGTGTTGATAAAAGAGAAAATAAAGAACCAGCTTTAGTAGATTTAAGAGAATCTGGTTCCTTAGAGCAAGACGCAGATTTAGTATTATTTTTAAATCGAAAAGATTATTATGAAGCTAAGACTGAAAAAAAGGAAACAGTAGTTCCAATTGATGTAATAATTGCTAAGCATCGTAAAGGTTCAACGGGATTATATAGATTATTATTTGAACTTAACATGAGTAATTTTAAAAATTATATAAATACTGACGTTGGAGAGATATAGAGGTGAATTATGAAGGGAAAATATTTTAATACATTTATGATAACACTAATAGTAAGTGCCATACTAGGTATAAGTTTATTTAGTAAAAAGTCTTATGCCGAAGTAAACACAAACTATCAAGTATATCTTAATGGCGAAAAAATAGGTGTGATAGGAGATAAAGCTGAGTTATATGCTTTAATTGACAGCAATCAAACAGCAATAAAAGAAAAATATAAAGTAGATAATGTATATCCCCCAAACAATTTAAAAATAGTTGAGGCTGATACATATTCTACAACAGTAGACGAAGTAAAAAATGTATATGACCAAATAGAAAAACAAGACGATTTTGCTATAAAAGGCTATATTATAACAGTCAAAAGTGATGAGAAGGATTACCAAATTAAAGTATTAGATAAAGAAATATTTTATAATGCTGCTAAAAGATTTGTTAGTGCTTTTTTAAATCAAGACGAATACAATAAGTATATTAACAATACGCAAGAAGAGATAGTAGGAACAGGTCGTATTATTGAAAGTATGCATTTTAAAGAAAATATTACGATCAAAGAGAGTTACATAAGTGTAAATGATAAAATTTATACTAACGAACAAGAATTAACACATTTTTTATTATTTGGAGAAACCCCTGATACTAAAAGTTACACTATTGCTTTGGGAGATACAATTGAATCTATATCTGAAGCAAATAAATTAAATGTTGAAGAATTTTTAATAGCAAACACAAAATATAAATCAGAAAAAACAATTTTAAAAGTTGGAGATACAGTTAACGTTACTTTAATTTCTCCCCAATTAACATATGTATATAAATTAAAAGAAATATATGATCAAACAATATATTATACTAAAGAAAGAGTACCAGACAATACTAAATATACTGATTACTCAGTAATAACAACACCAGGTATAAATGGTAAAAATCGAGTTCAGGAAGAATATGAAGTTGAAAATGGTGAACGTTCACAAAATGCCAACCCTGTTATTTTGGCTACATTAGTGCCAGTTCAAAATCAAGTTACAACATATGGTACTAAAAGACCTTATAATCCAGGTGGGCCAAGTAACTGGGAAAATCCAGTTATTACAGGTGGGGATTGGTTCTGGCCAACAAATGCAGGTTATGTAATTACAAGTAAATATGGTTGGCGTCGGGGATCTATGCACTACGGATTAGATATATCTGGAGCAGGCAACTTTGGTTCACCAATATATGCAGCAGCTGATGGAGTTGTTGAGTTAGCCTTTAATGGATGTCCAAGTAGAGGTAAAGGAAAATACGATACTTGTGGTTATGGTGGTAGAACTTTAGGAAATCAGATTACAATTAATCATGGTAATGGCTATGTAACCATCTATGGACATTTACATCAAAGCATGAATGTTCGTGCAGAACAGACTGTAAGTAGAGGAGATAGAATAGGCTCTATGGGACACAGTGGTAAATCAACAGGACCACACTTACACTTTGAGGTTAAATATAATGGTGTCAATTTAAATCCACTTTCTATCTATAATTAATGAAAGTATGTGTTTTAGCAAGTGGATCAGGGGGCAATTCCACTTATGTTGAAATTGGCGAATATAAGATTTTAATAGACATTGGCCGTAATCGTAAGTATATAGTTGATAAGTTAAAGGAAATAGAAGTGGACCCAGGTGAAATAAACTATATATTTATTAGCCATTTACATGATGATCATATATCAGCATTAAATACATTTTTAAAAAAATATGAACCAACAATTGTTATAAGTAAAAAAATGTTTGGGGAATTAGAAAGTATTCGCGAATATCCCCACATTCTAATTTATGAAGATGAAGTAATATTAAATAATGTTAAAGTTACATGTATGCATTCTAGTCATGATGCTACAGATTCCAGAAATTTTCTTTTTGAAAGTGGTAAAAATTCTGTTGTCTATGTCACAGACACTGGCTATGTAAATTATAAAAATTATAAATATTTACAAAATAAAGAAATATATTTATTTGAAGCTAATCACGATGTAGAAAAGTTGCAACATGGACCATATCCAGATTGGTTAAAAAAACGAGTTTTATCAGACTATGGTCATTTATCTAATAATGCAAGTAGTATATATTTATCCAAGCTTATTGGAGATAATACCAAAAAAATTTATTTAATGCATCTTTCTGAAAAAAACAATACTGAAGAACTAGCTATGAAAGAAATTACCAATATTTTTAAGACATATAAAATAGCATTCAATGATATTCATTGTGCAAAACCAGATGAAATAAGTGAAGTGATGGTAGTATGATAAAAATAATATGTTTAGGTAAATTAAAAGAAAAGTATTTAATAGAATTAACAGAAGATTATTTAAAAAGAATTAATAAATATCATAAAATAGAGCTAATAGAATTAAAAGATGAAGAAAATTTAAGTAATGAAGCTAAAAATATTATGAAATATATTGGAAATAAAGATTATGTAATAACTTTGGAGATAGAGGGCAAAGAAATAAAAAGTGAAGACTTTGCCAAATTAATTGATATTACATTTAACACTAATAGTATTATAACTTTTGTAATAGGGTCATCTACTGGTTTAGATGAGAGTATCAAAAAGAGAAGTAATTATGCTTTATCATTTTCTAAATTTACATTTCCGCATGGTTTATTTAGAGGAATATTACTTGAACAAATATATCGTGCATTTAAAATAAACAACAATGAAAATTATCATAAATAAAAGAAAGTAGGTAGTATTATGATAGGAAACGATTGGGATGAAAAACTAAAAGTTATATGGGATAGTGAAGGATTTAAGAAATTTTATCAATTAGTAGAAGAAGAATATAAGAATAAAATTATATTTCCGCCCAAAGATCATATTTTTGAGGCTTTAAAATTAACCAGTTTTAAGGACACTAGAGTAGTAATAGTAGGTCAAGATCCCTATCATGGAGAAGGAGAAGCGCATGGTTTATCTTTCTCAGTTCAAAAAGGGGTAAAGGTTCCCCCATCACTACAAAATATATATAAAGAATTAGAAAGCGATTTAGGGATTCCACCTAGAAATAACGGCGATTTAACTGGTTGGGCTAAAAGTGGGGTTTTAATGCTTAATGCTGTATTAACAGTTGTAAAAGATACACCAGCATCTCATCGAAAACTCGGATGGGAAAGATTAACTGATTATATTATAAAAACTTTAAATGAAAAAGAAGAACCTGTAGTATTTATTCTTTGGGGGAATTTTGCTAAAGAAAAAATGAGTTTAATTACAAATAAACATCACTTAATCTTAACCAGCCCTCACCCTAGTCCTTTTGCAGCACGTTATGGATTCTTTGGCTCTAAACCTTTTAGCAAAACCAATGAATTTTTAAAAAGCAAAGGTTTAAAAGAGATAGACTGGAACTTAAATAAAAATGATTAAAAATATAATTTTTGATTTAGGCGGAGTAATTTTAAAATATGATATAAAATAGGGAATATTATTTGATACAATATCTAACGTTAAAGAGAAAGTAGAAAAAATAATAAATAAAAAATAGTCGTTTTCAAAACGGCTTTTAAAATTAAAATATATACTTGTCAAAAATAATTTTAAGTAATAGAATAATATACTTGAAAGAAGGTAAATTATGAACGCACCAGAGTTTTTTAGATTAGGAATTATAGATCAGGGACAAACAATAATTATAGGTGGTAGAGTTTTTGAAAATCACAGTTTTAGTTTTTATAAAGGGCTAACCAATAATCATGACTTTATTAATATAATTTTTGCTTATATAGCAAAATATGATATAACTTTAACTGAACAAGAATTAATAAATAGAGGATTTGCTGTTGTAGACACAAGTAATATAAGCCAAGAATTATTACAAAAAGTTCCAATTTTATACTGTGATCGCGCATATGAAAAGAATAAAAAAGTATTTGATAAAGAAGATGGTATCAAATTTTTGGATAGAAGCTTACCTTTAATGACAGACTCTTTAGAGTTATTTTTAAAAAGAAAAAAGACGACTATACTTTAAAGTCGTCTATTATTTCGTCTTCCATATCTTTTCCATCAAAGAAAAGTTTTAATTTAAAATTATGTATTCTTGCTATAAAATTTGTTGGGAACTTTCTAATTATAGCATTTTCTAAGCTAGTATTTTTATTATAATAATTTTTGGTCGCTGTTAGTTTTTCATCTAATCTTCTAATATTGTCGATTTCTTTATTTAAATCTTCATCATTATTTAAATTTAGATCATCAATCATTTTTAAAATCAAAGTAAACCCTTCATTTAACTTACGATCCATATCAAAGTTTGATATATTTATATCTCTAAGCTTTTCGAATTCTTTAAAATAATTCTTATCAGATTTCATATGCTTTTTCAAGCTATTACTAATTCTAATTAAAGTTTCATATTTAATTCTCAAATTTTCATCAATAATAGATTCAGCTTCCATAATTTTAGTTTTTAAATCATTAAGTTTATTAAAATAAACAACATAATAAATACCACTAGAAGCTAAAATAATAATTATTATGAGAATAATACTTAAAGCTAACATAATATCACCTACAATAAAAGTATAACAAGTTTTTCAATATTTTTAAAGTAGTAATAGCAATATTTACAAAACAAAGTAACTTATATAAGAAAAAACTTTAATTATTAAAGTTAGTAAAAAATTTATTGGCAAATTTTATAAATAGTTAAAAAGATATTTTTTTGATATAATATTTTTGTGATGAATAATGATATTAAATGTAAGTGGTAGAACAGATATAGTAGCTTTTTATAGTAAATGGTTTAAAAATAGATATCAAGCTGGTTTTGTAGATGTAAGAAATCCTTTATATCCCAAACTCATAAGTAGAATATATTTTAAAGATGTAGATTTAATAGTCTTTTGTACCAAAAATCCCCATCCTATAATTGATTTTTTAAATGAGATAAAAGAGCCTATTATATTTCAAATTACCTTAACACCATATAAAAAAGATATAGAACCAAATGTCCCAAACAAAAAAGATGTGATAGAAGACATAAAAAAAATATCCACGATGGTAGGTAAAGAAAATATTTATATTAGATATGATCCAATATTCTTAAATGATATTTATACTTTAGACTATCATATTAAAGCTTTTAATAAAATTTGTTTGTTATTAGACGGGTATATAAAAAAAATTATAGTATCATTTATAGATGATTATAAAAATGTTCGTAAAAATATGAATATTTTAAGAATTAAAAATCTTACTAATGAAGACTTTAAAAAAATAGGTTTAAAGTTTAGTAGTCTTGCCAAGAAACATAATATGACAGTTCAAACCTGTAGTGAGTATAACAATTTAGGTGAATATGGATTTATTATAGATGATTGTGTGTCTAAAAATTTAGCTAAAGAAAAAACAGACAAAAGTTATCCAAAATGGAAAGCGCGAAATAATAAATATTGCAATTGTGTAGCAATGACAGATATTGGGGCATATAACACTTGTAATCATTTATGCAAATATTGTTATGCAAATTTTGATGAAGAAAAAATAATAAAGAATAATGAATTACATAATCCTAATTCTACATTATTAATAGGGGTTATTAAGCCAGAAGATAATATCAAAATAAAAAACAAATGACATTTTCAAGATTTTGTATTATAATAAAATTAATAAATTTTAAGGAGATTCAAAATTATATGAAAACCAACAACATAAGTCCTGAACTTTCTAGCAAAGAAATAAGAAAAATAATTGAAGATATAAAAAAAGATTATGCCTTTTTAAATTTATCTGTTGAAGATTTAATTGAAATATGCAACCGGGGGGGGGGTATCAGAAAATAGTATCTTAGATACAAAGAAACTTGAAAATAAAATAAGAATTATAATAAAAGAATATATTAGTCAAAATATATCAGAAGATATTTTTGACTATTTATTATGTGAAAAATTAAATATAGAATTAAAACTAACAAAAAATCCTTTAGACATGTTAGAGAAAGTTTGTAACTTTTTAAAAAGAATAGGTTATGATTTAAAAGTAGAACAAATTAAAAATATATTAGTAAATGTTCCGATCGTAAATAAAGCTATAAAAACTTTGGTAAATAAATATATAGAAATTATAAATAATGGTGAGATGGATAGAATATCAGAAATACCATTAATTTTAATGTTTTTAGAAGTATATTGTGATGAGCATGATATTAAAACTATACCAGATGAAATAAGTTTAACAACAAAAGAAAGCAGAAGTTTAGAAGCAACACGTATATATTTAAGAGATATTAATTTACCATTATTAAGTAAAAGTGATGAATTAGAATATGCAATAAGAAATAAAAATGGAGATTTAAAAGCAAGAGAAATATTAATAGAAAGAAATTTAAAGTTAGTAGTAAGTATAGCCAAGAGATATCTTGGAAGAGGTTTAGATTTTTTAGATTTAATACAAGAGGGAAACATAGGCTTAATCACCGCAATTGAAAAGTATGAACCTAATAAAGGATATAAATTATCTACATATGCTACATGGTGGATAAGGCAAGGAATAACTAGATCAATCGCAGATAAAAGCAGCACAATTCGTGTACCAGTTCACATATATGAAAAGCAGAAGAAATATTTCATGACTAGAAATAAATTAGAAAAAGAACTAGAAAGAGAGCCAACGCTAGAAGAAATAGCCATAGAAATGAATATGTCTATAGATAAAGTTACACAAATAGCCACTTTAGTACCGAATTTAACAAGTATAGATAGCAAAATTGGTGATGACGAAGATACAGAATTAGGAAACTTTATTCCAGATGATAGAGTAGAAATTGAATCAGCATATATTGATAAAGATTTGCATTCTAAAATATTTGAATTGCTAGATAGATGTAATTTATCAGATAAAGAAAAAGATATTTTAATTTTACGCTTTGGTTTAAATGGTAATAAAGTCTTAACTCTTGAGGAGATTGGTAAGATATATAAAATTACAAGAGAACGTATTCGTCAAATTGAAGCAAAAGCTTTACAAAAGATTAGAAAATCGAGATACATAAAGAGTTTTGCTATATATATGAATAAACCAAATCGAGCTATAGAATATATTGATGAAAGTAGAAGATTAGGTAAGGCAGCTATTATAGAAGAAAGTACAATGAATAATATTAGGCTTATATCTATTGAAAATATTAGTACAGATTTACTACCAAATTTAAGAGAAATATTAGAAGAATTAACAGAAATAGAGCAAAAAATGTTGCTTTTATATCTGGGATATTATGAAGGAAAGAGACTAAATAATAAAGATAAAGGCGCTTATTTTAATATTAAAAGTTCGACATTTAGTCTAAAAGTAAAAAACATTATAATAGATTTAGAAAAAAAATACATAAGTGTAGACCTAAATAGTATATTCCAAGCCATTAGATATAGTAATGGCGAACATGTTTCAAATGAAAACAACAAAAATTTAAGTTTTAAAAAGCCAAAGGAAGAAGGAAATAAAATGATAGAAAAATTAAAAGAATTAATAGCTACATTACCAGAAAGACAAAGAAAGGTAATTAATTTACACTTAGGGTTTTATGAAGGAGCAAGATTAAAGCTAACTGATAAATGTGCTATGGCAGAATTATCTCAGCCCACATTCTCTAAAATAGTTAGAACAGTTTTAGAAGATTTAGCAAAAGAATTTCCTGAAATTGAAAATTTTGAAGAAGAGATAAACAAAACAAGATTGCAAAATGGTGAAAAAGTTAGAGGAATTAATAATTCTAAAAGAAGTCTTAGTACAGAAACAACTTCAATATCTTCTGCGAATAAGCCAGTCGAAATAAAAATGGCAGAAGTAACAGTAAAAAATGAAAGTCCAACTACTCCAATAGTTGAAGAACATTCAGGTTTAACCATAACATATAATGCTGATAAACAAACAGAAGTTGTAACTAAACTAAATAGCACATTAAAAGCTCCAAGTTTTAAAGAATTAATGAGTGACATGTCAGCAAAAGAAGCTATAATAATTAGTTTAAGATACGGCGAGATCTTTGGTTATTTAGGAAGAAATTATAGTATTGAAGAAATATCAAGAATACTAGAAATTGATTCTGAAGAAGTAATAAGAACTTGTCGAAAAGTATTATTCTATTTTAAAGATGAATTAGATTCATTCTTAAATACATTATTAAATGAAAATAATCCCACAAGATAGGGGATTGTTTTTTATTTAATAAATATAATAATTAAAAATTCTATTAATTGATTTTTTGTTTCTTTATCTAATTCTTTAAAACTCTTAAATAATTTAAAAATACTATTAATTTTAATTTCTTTGGTATCTTTAATATCATTTTTCTTAAACAGATTAAACATATTTTCCACCAAATTTAATCTTTCGGGAATAGATATATTATCTAATTTTTTTGTTAATCTTTCTTCTAGGTTTTTACTTCTTTTATTTTGTTTTGATAAAATAAAACCATTTTTATCCAGTTTCCAATTAAATACATCATGTTGCAAAATATTAAAGTGTTTAGCTTTAACAACCTTATAGTCTGGAGTGTGATATAATATCATACCAATAATACTTTGTTCAGGAATATACATTTTAATTTTTCTTTCAATTGTTTTATATTCTTTAGATTCAATTTGCTCTTTTAAAAAACCAGGCCCATCAAAGTTATAAATCTGTTTAATTCTAGGTTTAATATAAAACTTCGTATTCATAGCGCTACAAATAGCTAAATTACCACCTTTTGAATGTCCTCCGATTCGAATATTCTTATCAAATAATTTAATAGCATTATTAAGATAAATTGTTGCATATTTTTGGCTAGCCCCAGGATACATATAGGCCATTTTAAAATCTTCTTCCCAACCTACAATAGAAGTGTCAGTGCCTGCGAAAGCTATAAAAGTGCTCTTGTCAGGCAATTTCATTGTTAAAGCGCCAAATTGCATTTCTGTATTTACAATATACATATAATTATAGAAAGCTATATCAGAATATCTTTTGCTAGAGGACATAGCTTCTATTAATTTAAACGTATTACCAACAAAAACTCCTTTAACACGCATTAAATCTTTATCCAACTTTTTTATTATACCTTTTAACAAAATAGCTTTTCTTTTAAAAGCGGGAATAATATTATCAAAAGGAACATAGGGAATAATAGATAGAATAAGAGCGTCTACATCATTAAATTTTTCTGTCTTAAAATCTTTATTTCCATTTTGCTTAACATAATCTATTAAATTCAAGTCCACCAACTCCTGATAGTTTAATTATATCATATTTAATCAAAAGTTATTTTATTATTTTTTAGTTTATAATTAGTTTTATAAAATCTATCAAAAGCTTTATACAAAAGATAAGTATCTTTATTTCCAATAACTTCTAAACTAGAATGCATAGCAAGCATAGGAAGTCCAACATCTAAAGAATTAATACTAAGATGTCTAAGACTAGCTCCAGCTTGAGTAGATCCTGTAGAAAAATCATTTCTTGAAGTATAATAAGTACAAGGAATATTTTCTATCTCACAAATATGTTTAAATAAAGAAGAAGTAACACTATTAGTAGTACCATTAATTTCTTTCATGATAAGAATTCCATCGTTTAAAATTGGAGTATTAGTATGATCTGATAGCTCATCATGATTAGGATGTCGCCCGTGAGTATTATCAGCGCTAATAATTAGTGAACTAGCGAGAGTTGAAGTAAGTTCCATATTTAAAATGCCAGCTATTCTTTTTAAGGTATCAATTAAAAAGTTAGAATCAGCTCCCTCAAAAGTATTAGAACCAATTTCCTCACTATTAAATATTGCAAGTACATTAATAGAATCATTAAAGTTATTAATAAAAGATTTTAAAGCAGCATAAGTACAGGTTAAATTATCGATTCGAGGAGATACAATAAAGTCATTAAATATTTTAGCAGATTCTGTATTATATAAAAACAAATCATAATCAACTATATCATCGTTTATTTTAAGTTTATCTTTAAGTAATTTTTTTAAACTATAATTTTTATTTAAAGAAATAATTGGCATTAAGTCAATTTCCGTATTTATATCTAAGTTAGTATTAGCCTTATCATTTTGATGTATAGCAATACTTGGAATAATAGCAACCTCACAATTTGTATCAATAATTTTTTTTGAAAAAGTCTTATTTTTTTTTAAAATAATACGACCTGCGATACCAAGAGGTCTATCCATAAAACCATAATTTAAAATACCTCCATAAGGAGCAATATTAAGTTTTAAATAGCCATTTTCATAATATTCAGGGTTAGGTTTAATTGTAAAAGCAGGAGTATCATTATGAGTACAAATAATAGAAAACTGGTTTTTAATTTTTTTATTTATATTAAAAGCAATAATTGAAGCATCATTACGACACACATAATATTTACCATCTTTTAAATTCCATTTATCAAGTTCACTTAAAGATTGATAACCATTAGCCTCTAGAACTTCTTTAATATTTAAGGTAGTAGTAAAAGTACAAGTGCCATTATTTAAGAATTCTAGTAATTCTTCATTAAAAGTATCCATATAAATCACCATTATTAGTATGAATAAAACATTTAAATCAATACTCCAAAAAAGTCGAATAATGCTAAAAAGAGTTATTTATCTTTACATTAATTTAAATTAAGATTATAATTATATTTAAGGAGATAGATTAATGAATAATAGTTTAATATTTAAAAGAATAGGTGCATATTTAATCGACCTTTTAGTCATAACATTATTTAGTATGATTTTAACAAAGATAAGTTTTATTAATCCAAGATATGAAGAATATGTTGAAGTTTCTACTAAATATAATGAAATGTTAAATGACTATTATGAAAAGAAAATTAATATCACTGAATTTAATAGTAAAGTTAGTGAAATGAGCTATGATATGAATAAAAGTGGCTTTGTCTATATTATAGGAGACATAGCAGTTATAATTTTATATTTTGGTATTTATAATTTTGCTTCTAAGGGAAAGACTCTTGGTAAGAGAATAATGAATTTACAAATCACTAGTGCTAAAGATAAGCCATTAAAAATATATAATTATTTAATAAGATGTATACTTTTAAATGGAATTATAATGGATATTATAACATTAATAGCTATATGTTTTACAAGAGAAACTTATTTTGAAATATATTCTCTAGGATCTAATTTTAATATGATGCTTCAAATAATAATATTCTTAAGTATAATGTTTAGTGTAAATGGTAGAGGTTTACATGACCTAATAGCAGGTACTAAAGTAATAAATACTAAAGTTAGTAATGAAGAAGTAGTTAAAGAAAATAAAGAAGAGATTAAAGAGGAAGTAGAAATTATAAAACCTGTAAAAGGTAATAAAAAGAAAGAAGGAACAAAAAGTGAATAACGTTCAACAAGTTGTAGGTATCGCTTTTATAGAAAATAATAAGTTATTAATAGTTCAATCGAAAAAGAGTAGTAAAACCAATTCTTATACATTTATTGGTGGTGGAGTAGAAGAAGGAGAAACTTTACTTGAAGCAGCATGCCGCGAGGTAAGTGAAGAAATTCACAATGGCTTTACAATCAGTCCAAACGAATTAGAACTAGTTATGACAAAAAAAGAAACAGCAGCTAGTGATCCTAATAAGCAAATTGAAATGCACACTTTTATAGCTAATAAAAAAATAAATGTTGAATTAACACCTAATGAAGAGATATTAGAATATCATTGGTATTCTATTGGTGAAGATTATAATGTATCTAATTCCATTAAAGATTTTTTAGAATATGCTGAAGAAAATAATATATTAAGTAAAAATAAGAAGTAGCCAGTTAAAAAGGAGACTTAACTTATGGAGAAAAGTATTCTTTCAAGTGAAAGATTTATTGAATTATTTATATCATTAAAACAAAAACAACATTTAAACGATTGTGAAGGTCCTAATTTATTTAACTTAGATTGGTCTTTTGATGTTAGATTATTAAGTGAATTTATACAACATTCAAAAAAAGATTATCGTTTTTGTGATTTATTGAATTGTTTTTCTTTTAATGGAGAATATTCAATAAGTTTAATATTTGAATTAAATAGAGCCTTACAAAAACATTTACTTACAGGAATTTATGATGACAAAGCTTATATTTCAAGATATTATCCAAATTATTTAGTTTTAGCAAATAATCAAGAGTTTATTAATATCATGGAAGAATTTATTGAATGCTTTGATTATTTTTGTTTAGATAAAGCTTTATATTTAAAAAATGCTGAAAACTTTATGAATGAGGATCTACAAGGAGTAGGAGACAATTCGCGAATAGTATTTGACTTACAGCGAAGAATTGTAAAAACGTACGAAGAAGAAAATGTATAATTTTTTTCTTTTTTCTTGACATTAACCTAAGGTAATAGTCTATAATTAATATCAAGAAAGGAGATTATATGTTAATAAATGAAGTTCAGTACAAAGTAGGACTAACTAAAAAAAGTATCCGGTATTATGAATCTGAAGGTTTATTAAAACCTAAACGAAATAGTAATAATGATTATCGTGTGTATGACGATAGTGATATCAAAGATTTAAAACTAATTAAATTTTTACGTAATTTAAATGTTCCAGTAAATGAAATAAAAAAATTAAAAAATAGGGAGTTAACATTAAATGAATGTATAAATGATCGAATAAGATTTATTGAAAACACTGAACATGAATTCAGTAAAATAAAAAATATGTGTTACGATATAGTAAACAGCAACTTAGAATTTGATAATATTGATATTACGAAATATTCTGAAGAAATGAATATCATAAATAAAAGAGGTGTAACTTTGAAAGATTTTAAGAAAAAAGATCATAAAAAAATATTAGGAGCTTGTTTATCAAGTTTAATATTTAGTTTATTTTTTCTTGCATTTATTATTCTATTTACAGTAATATTATTTACTGATACCGAATTTCCAATTATATTATACATAATTATCGTATCAATATTTGGCTTTCCTATATTTGGAATAATTATAAATTTAATTAAAAGAATCAAAGAAATTAGAGGAGGAGAAGAAAATGAAGCTAGTAAATATTGATTATCTACCAGGCGAAGAAATAATTGAAGTATTAGGCTTAGTTAAAGGAACCATAGTCCAATCAAAAAACATTGGTAGAGATTTTATGGCAGGTATGAAAACCATCGTAGGTGGAGAAATAACAGGATATACAGAAATGCTTACAACAGCTAGACAAATGGCTACAAAAAGAATGGTTGACGAAGCTGAAAGCTTAGGTGCTGATGCAATAATTAATATTCGATATGGATCATCAAGTGTAATGAATGGTGCTGCCGAAGTTATTGCATATGGTACAGCAGTTAAAACAAAAAATGCTAATTAATTAGCATCAGACTGTTGACAAAAGAAAATTTGTTAATAGTCTTTTTATTTTAGAAGAAATG
>CAOJKG010000003.1 GCA_948437815.1 uncultured Mycoplasmatota bacterium | reverse complement strand
CACTTTATGAAATAAATAATCAACAAAAATGCTATTTATTATATACTAATGAGAACACACATAATATTATCAAAGCTAATCTTGATAAATCGGCGATGTATGGTGGATATGTTACAGGAATTGGTCCAAGATATTGTCCTTCTATTGAGGATAAAATAGTAAGATTTGCAGATAAAGAAAGACATCAATTATTTTTAGAACCAGAGAGTTTATATTATGATGAATGGTATTTACAAGGCTTTTCGACATCTATGCCTGAAGAAGTTCAAGAAAAAATGGTTCATTCATTAAAAGGATTAGAAAATGCTATTATTACAAAATATGCCTATGCTATTGAATATGATGCAATTGATCCATTAGAAATGAAAGCATCTTTAGAAAACAAAATAATAGAGAACTTATTCACTGCTGGTCAAATAAATGGTACAAGTGGCTATGAAGAAGCCGCCGCTCAAGGATTAATCGCTGGAATTAATGCTCATCATAAATTAAAAGAAATAGAGCCTTTAATATTAAAAAGAAATGATGCTTATATCGGAGTATTAATAGATGATTTAGTAACCAAAGGAACTGGAGAACCATATCGTATGTTAACGAGTCGTGCTGAGTTTAGACTAATACTAAGACACGACAATGCCGATTTAAGATTAAGAAGTATAGGATATAATCATGGTACAATAGATGAAGAAAGATATCAAAAATTAACAGAAAAACAAGAAAAAATAAATGAAATAAAAAATATATTACGAAACAATAATATTCAGTTGAATGAAAAAACGAAAGAAGTATTTAAAAATAACAATTTAGAATTACCAACCTTTAGTACATCATATTATATATTATTAAAAAGACCAGAAATAAAAATAGACTTTATAAAGAACTTTATTGAAATAAATGCTTCTAATGATATTTTAGAAGAAGTTGAAATAGAAGTAAAATATGAAGGATATATAGCAAAAGCTTATAAAGAAGCCGAAAAAATGCTAAAATTAGAAGAAAAAGAAATACCAAAAGATATAGATTATAAAGATGTTTTAAATTTAGCTAGTGAAGCCAGACAAAAACTAGAGAAAGTAAGACCGGTTACTATGGGCCAAGCTGCAAGAATATCAGGAGTAAACCCATCAGATTTATCAATATTATCTGTATATTTAAAAAAGAAATACAATAAATAAAGTGCCAAAAAAAGGCACTTTTTAATTGTTTATAGTATTAATATAAAAAGAAAATCACCTAACTCTAGCTAGAATTAGGTGAACCCATTTTATGGCAACACTCAACACAATCAATTAAATGTTCCTTTTTTATTGTATGAAATTTCTTTCATCTATACACATAATATCATAAATTATAAATACTTTCAAGGACGAAACAAAACTCTAACAACTTCTTTGCTTATATGAGTATCATTATTATGACTAAGAACTAAATCTAAATTTATATTAGCTTCATGATCATTTATAATTGTTCCGTCTAAAATAACGTCTTGGAAACTGTCAAAAAAGGGAGAAAACTTAACATCTGTTGCATTAACATAACTCATATCTTTATTATAAATTCTTTGAGGGTCAATATGGACGTTAGTTCCACTAAAATCTATTCCTCTAATATCAACATTAGTTAAATCCAGTGTACTTAAATCTAGCATTCTAAGAATCATATTATTTTTAAAAAATTCTTCAAATTCTATATAACCTAAACTATTAGGTAAGCCGTTATTCTTAAAAAGAATAGAATTAATATTATCAAGTTTTATTTTCTCTATACCAATTTCACTTTTAGCTAAAGACAATAATTCAGTTGCTTCTTTAATTAATGCATAAGCTTTCATAATTCGCTCAATCTGTAATTCTCGGGTAGCGAGCATTTCTTCATTTTGCTTTTCACTTAAACTTGCTTTTAAAGATATCTCTGCTTGTCTAATCTCTTCTTGTAATTTTCTAGGAAATGTTGAAATATCAATTTTTAATGAAGCATATATTTTGCCTAATAGTTCTTCATTTAAAAAAGACTTAATATCTTCATTATTAAATTGAATTGCTCTTTTATTTTCGTTCACACTTTTATAATAATAAAAATTTCTTTCCATTTCTGCTAGGAGTTTTTTAAGCCAATCATCTGAAAAAATTGTTTTAACGCTTTCTACATTTTTTTCATCATCATTAACAATTATTTTAAAGTTAGCAAAGTTATATTCCATTGATACACGAAAAGATAAATTTGTAGCTATATAAAAGAAAGAAATAAAATAATTAGCTTCAAAATCTCGAACAAAATTAATATATTCTTTAGTTTTTTCATCTTCTTTAATTTGATCAATGTATTCTTGTTTAATATCTCTATTACCAATACGCCAGCAAATATAACCTGTTTTAAAATAAATTTCAATAGTGTGTTTTAAAGTTTCTATAAGCTTATCATAAATAAGGGGATTAAATACTTTCTCTTCACCCCAAATAGTTAAAATATTACGAAGTTCAAAATCAACTACTTTAATCTTTAACTTCTTACTTAAATAATCTACATACTCTTTAGTTCTATCTAAAAATTCTTGACGTTTTCTTTTTAATAAATCTTCAACTACAATTAATGAAACAAATGAAGGGTTATCATTATAAATTACTCCATTATTAAAGTCCTCAATTAGTTTTTTTAATTTTAAAGTTTCCATATAACCACCTAAATTGTTAAATATTATAGCATTAATTATTAAAAAAGTATAGGAATTAAAATAAGTATGATATAATAACTTTAGGTGAAAAAGTATGAATATAAATGAATTTATAAAAGAGTTAAATAAATTAAATATAAAGCCAACTGAAGAAGAGTTAAACAAACTAGAAGAATATGCAAGAATGTTACTTGAATATAATAATAAATTTAATTTAACAGCTATAACAAAAATAGAAGATATATATTTAAAACATTTTTATGATTCATTAAGTATAACTAAAGCTATTGATTTAAATCAAGAATTAAAAGTATTAGATATTGGGACTGGCGCAGGCTTTCCAGGTTTAGTATTAAAATTATTTTTTCCAAAACTAGACATTATTTTATTAGATTCTAATAATAAAAAAATATCATTTTTAAATGAAGTTATAAAAGAATTAGGTTTAAAAAATATAAAGTGCATACATGGTAGAGCAGAAGAATTACCAACTGAATATAGAGAATATTTTGATATAGTTACATCTAGAGCTGTAGCCTCTCTTCGCATACTTACAGAGCTTTCCATACCATTTCTTAAAGTTAATGGATATTTTGTCGCTTTAAAAGGAAAAGCAGAAGAAGAACTAAAAGAAGCTGAAAGAACTTTAAAAGTATTAAATTGTGAAACTGAAAAAATAGATAAATTTATTTTACCTGACCAAATAAGTGAGAGGACAATTATAAAAATAAGAAAAGAAAAGAAAACGCCAGACACTTATCCTAGAAAGTACGACAAAATAAAAAAACAAGTCATAAAATAAAATTAGACATAAAACTAAGAGTGTGTTATTATATTTATAATAGAGGGATAGTATGAAAAGAAATCTAGCTTTATTACTTAGTATGATTGCACTTTTTTTGTGTCTTTATTTTTTAAGCTTTAGTGTTGAAAAAGAAGGAATATTAAAAGGTAACAAGATTGAGAATTTTTTATATGTTTACAAATTAAATGAAAGAGAAGAAGAATTAAGTGGATACTATATAAAAGATAAAGAAATATATTATTTATTAAAAAAAGAAAATAGCTATCAATTATATAAAAGAGATATAAACAAAGAGAAAAGTTCAAAAATAAAGAGCTTTAGTAATAATTCGGATTGTACTTTAGTAAATGACTACATTGAATGTACTAATGAAGATAAGAAAGAAATATATAGTTATGAATATGAAAAACTTTATGAAACTAGTTTAAATAATAGTGACAACTACCCTAAGATAATTAAGTATAAAGATACATTTTTAAAATATATAGATAATAAATTATATTTGAATCAAAAAGATAAAGAAAAGTTATTTAGGAGTTTGCCTGAAGAATTAAATGAAACATTTATAGAAGACTATTACACAAGTAAAAATAATAGTTATTTATTATTGTTTAATATAGATAAGAACATTCATTATATATATGATATTAGTAAAAATGAATATAAAGAAATTATAAGTAAAAACAGCTATAAATATGAAAATGGATTTTATTTTTATGATAAGAATACATATAAAGTTATTAATTTAAAAGAAAATAAAGAGCAAGAATTCTCTAATTATTTAGAAACAGAATACTATTTTACAAGTTATTTAAAAGATAATACACTATACTATTTTAACATAGTTGATAATGAAATAAGCATATTAGATTTAAATAAAAGTATATTAAAAAAAATATCTTTAGATATAACCAAAGACAATAATTTAAGCAATATAAGCTTATACAAAGATTATTTATATTTTGAAATAGGAGAAAATACAGGAAATATATATTTAATAGATTTAAAAAATATTAAATATGAAGAAATAAATATCGCAGAAGAAAAGCAAAAAGAAGAAGAAAAACTAACTAATGCTATAAATAGATTAAAAAGTAATTATAATATAAATATTCATATAAAAAAAGAGACAGATATTAAATATCCTGATTTTAATGCAGAGGTTGAAACAAATAATTTAAAAATTGAAAAAGGTTTAACAGAAATAGAAGGTATTTTACAAAAATATAACAAAGATTTTTTTGATAGTTTTTATTTCGAAAAATATGAAGGACTACATATATATTTAACTTCCAAATTAACTCCAAGCAATTTAGAAAATCAAATATCCAATCCAGCTGCTTATTCTCTTTTAAATAATTATAAATTTATGATTGTAATAGACCTAAATCAACCAAACATTAGTGAATTATTATGCCACGAGTTAATCCATAATACAGAATTTGCTTTAAATAAAAAAAGCAAAGACATTTTTAATGAATGGAATAAATATAATCCCAAAGATTTTAGTTATAATAATTCTTATACAAAAGAATATATATATAATTATACAATTAATGAAGAAAACAAAGAAAATATATATTTTATAGATAAATATTCGCATACTTATTCTACTGAAGATAGAGCGAGAATATTTGAAAATATATGTTCTTGCAATGAAAATAGCATTATAAAAAACTATCCTAATATTTATAAAAAAGCCTTATATTTAGAAGAAGAGATATATACCTATTATCCAAGTTTAAAAGAAACGAACTTATTTAGTAGTTTAAAGTAATCATTAAAAGATTACTTTTTAAATTAAAAACTATATTAAGAATTGCAAAACCTAACAAAAAATGCTACAATAAAGTATAAGTAAAAATAGGGGCTGATTATAATGAATTTAGAGGAAAGAGTACTACAAGTACCTATTGAGGACATAATTCCCAATCGTTTTCAACCACGATTAACTTTTGATGACCGTGGATTAGAGGAACTAGCATCTTCTATTAAACAACATGGCATTATTCAACCATTAGTATTACGTCGTGTAAATGATAAGTATGAAATAATCGCTGGAGAAAGAAGATATAAAGCCGCTACAATGGCAGGTTTAAGTACAGTTCCAGCTATCGTATCTAACATTGATGATAACCAAAGCGCTGAAGTAGCAATAGTTGAAAATGTTCAAAGAAGAAATCTAACTCCTATTGAAGAAGCGAGAAGTTACAAAAACTTATTAGATAAAGGATATTTAACACAAAGTGAACTTGCTAAAAAGATGGGCATATCTCAAAGTGCTATTGCAAATAAATTAAGACTATTAAATTTAGATGAAGAAGTGCAACAAGCTTTATTAAACAATCAAATCAGTGAAAGACATGCTAGGTCATTATTAGTATTATCAAATCCAGAAGACCAAAAAAAGTGGTTACAAAAAATTATCGCTGAACGTTTAACAGTAAGACAATTAGATGATGCTCTTAAATCACAAATGAATAATAATTCCACAGATAATGAAGATGATGATACAGATATTCCATTAGTTAGGTCATTAGATATTGAAGCGATTAGAAAAGAAGCAACAGAGTTACCAAAAATAAATGAAGACAGTGATATAGCTAAAAAGCTTCAGGAAATTGAAAGAGAAAGAATGTTTAATCCTGAAGTTATTCCAGTTGAGCAAGCTACAAATGAATCAAAAGGTAATTTCTTTAACTTTTTAGAAAATGAAAAAGTAAATATGAATATGGAAGAAATAAATTTACAAGCCCCAGCTATAAATTTAGACATGCCTAAAATAAATGAAAATTTCAATAAGCCAGAGCCTATGCCTGAAATGGTAATGCCAAAAGTAGAAAATAATCCTATAAAAAACGAACCAGTAATTAATATTGACGTAACAGAACCAAAACAAGAATTAACATCAAATGAAGAGGCAGCATTAAACTTCAATTCTAATTTTGGGACAAATCCAGTAATAGATATTAAACCAGAAATAAATTTAAATGACGATAACTTTGACCCAGTTAATCTTATTGATACATTAGACCCAGCATATCACAACAAGGTTGAAGAAAAAATGGGAATAGATTTAAAAACTGCAATCAATGAAATACGTGATGCTAAAGATACATTAAGTATGAAAGGATTTAATATATCATTAGAAGAAACGGATTTAAATGATTGTTATCAATTTACAATAAAAATTAAAAAGAATTAAATGTTAGTAAATAAAAGATTATTAACATTTTTTTATTATTACTAATAGTAAAATATTTGACAAAAAATGGGAATATGATATAATGATAACATAAGTTACCTAATAGATAAAGGAAGTGAAAAAAATGGCTGGAAAAAGTATAATAACTAAAGAAGAACTATTAAAAGTTGCAATGAATATGATTGAAAAAAATGGTGCAGAGAGTATAAATGCAAGAAATTTAGCTAAAGAAGCTGGCATATCAACTAAACCAATATATCGTTTATATAATAGTTTAGAAGATTTAAAAAAAGATGCAAATGAAATAATAAAAAAAGAGTATGATGAATTTATTATGAAACGAGTAGATAATAAAAATGCTTTAATAACAGTATGTGTGGCATACATTGAATTTGCCCAAATGCACAAAAACTATTTCCGTTCTATGTTTTTATCTAATAATTTAAAATGGCAAAGTGTAGATGATGTTTTAAATGAAAAATGGAATCAATCAACGATAATTAATTTAGTTAATAAACATAGTTTAAGTTTTGATAATGCCAAGAATTTATTTATGAATGTTTGGATATATGCCAATGGTTTAGCAACATTAATCGCTTCAAATGAACTTACGATAGATAACAAAGAAATATTAATAAGAATAGTTAAAATATATAAAGAATTCTCTAAGAATTTACCAGTAAAACAATAAAAAGGTTTGTAGAAATACAAGCCTTTATTTTATGTAAATAGGAATATTAGTATCAACATTTAATAATTTATAACCACCATTATTTTCGAATATAAATCTATAATATTTATTATTAGATTTAATAAACACACTTATAGTAGCATTCTCATTTAAAGTAGCTTTAATATATTCATAATCTAAATTATTAATACTTAAACTTTTAAAATAATTAGTTATCGCATATTTAGTTTGTTCTTCAATTCTGTTATTAGCAAATTTATAAGCAAATAAATTATAAAAGAGCAAAATAAATAAAATAGTTAAAATAATAAAATAGTTTTTTACTTTCATTTTCATCAACCCATATATTCATATTTTAGCATAAAAAAGCATAAATATAAATAATATGTAATATTTAGTACTTGACAAAGCCAAGTACTAGAGATAAAATAATAGCAAGTAGGAGGGGATATTACGAATACACAATATAAAAAAGGCGTTTTAGAATTACTAATACTAGTCATGGTTGAAAAACAAGATATGTATGGTTATGAATTAGTAGAAGCAGTAAGTAAAATAGTGGATGTTAATGAAGGAACGATATATCCAATTTTAAAACGTTTAACAAACGAAAAATATTTTGAGAGTTACACCAAAGTTTCTACCGAAGGTCCTATAAGAAAATATTATCATATAACAGCAAGTGGAAAACTATATAAAGATAATGCATTAGAGGAATGGAAAAAGTTTTCGAAAGAAGTAAACAAATTTTTAGAAAGAGGGAGCAAAAAATGAGTAAAGAAGAATTCCTAAAAACATTAAGAAAAAGATTAAGTATTCTAGAAGATAGTGAAATAGAAGATATAATCAGTGAGTACGAAGGATATATTGAAGAAAAAGTAAATGTTGGCTTAAGTGAGAGTGAAGCAATAAAAGAATTAGGCAATATTGACGAAATAGTAAGTGATTTACTAGCAGCCTATAAAGTAAAAGAACCAAAAAGTGACAACTTCAATAGTATAATCAATAAATTTTGCAATGCCATTGATAATTTTATGAGTTCACTTGATAACAAGAGTGCTAAAGATATAATAAGAATATTAATAGAAGTAATAATACTTTTACTAGCTATATGGTTATTAAAGATACCATTCGCTCTTATCAGAAATTTAGGAGAGAGCATATTCTATGAACTACATGGACCAATTGGAAATATCTTAGGAAGTATATGGTGGATAATAATAGAATTTAGTTATATTATTGTAGCCATTATATTTTTCTTTAAAACTTTTGAAAAAAGATATTTTAAAAATATGAGTATTAAAATAGTTGAAGAAGTAGAAGACGATTACAAAAAAGAAAAAAATAAAAAGAGTAATAAAGAAGAGAAAGAAACAAAGAGTAAGAAAAAAGATATTGTAGATGAAACCAAAGAAACTAAAAGTTATGAAACTAAGAAAGTAAACAAAGTAGTAATAAAAGAACGTACATTTGTAGACACTTTAACAGATATATGTATATTAATATTAAAATTCTTTGCAATTATCTTTATAATAGGAGTAATAGGATATCAAATAGGAATATCTATCGCTTTAGGATTTGCAATATATTTAATATGTAGAGGAGTTACATATATAGGAATATTAATATTATTAATTGCTTTCTTTGTGGGTGGAGCATTTATATTAGAACTTTTAATAAACTTTATATTTAATAAAAAGATAAAAGCCTATCGTGTTTTTGCTAGCTTAATATCTTGTATTATATTGTTAGGTATTGGCCTTACTATGAGTGCTATAGAAATAAGTAATACGGAAATAATATATGATAGTTCATATAAAGAAATGAAAACGATAACTAAGGAAATCCCTATCAAAAGTAGTAATATGCCAATTTATTATTATGATAATATAATAATAGACAATAATTTAAAAGATACTATAAAAATAGAATATAGTTATCCTGATATTAATGATATAGATTTAGAGATAGAATTAGAAAATTGTGGAACTGGCTATTGTTTATATAGTGATGTTAAAAGATTCAAATGGAATAAACAGATTTTAAATTATTTAGTAGAAAATTTAAAAGACAAAAAAATATATACTTATGATTTTAGAGTTATTAAAAACATATATGTAAATGAACAAGACATTAATAAAATAAAAGGAAATAAATACTACTATCATCACGATGAAGAAAGAGTGCATCATACTATTACCAAAACACTTAGTGTTTTAAATATAAATGAAGGTAATAAACATAATTATTTATATTTAACAGTGAAAGACATAGAAGATAACGATATAGAAACTGTTGAAATCAGAAGAGATTTAGTACCTAATATTGAAATAAATAAAACATATAATTTTGCATTTACATATTATGGCTATGACCTAGATGATGATGTATATGAATTATTTAAAAAATGTCATTTATTAAATATAACTGATGTAAACCCAACTTTTAATGAATAGCAATCAAATCATTTAATTGAAATTATAAGAAAATTATGTTAAAATCAAATTAGTAGTGCGTTAGGACATAAATGCCTACTACTTTGTGTAATGGACATTAACTTTTATTTCTTTATCATTGATAACTATGTTATCTTTGATAATAAAAATAATCGTTGATGTCTTTTTGTTTTCTCTAAAGAGGAAACTTATGATTTTCGAAATTACTTTCTTAATCACCAATAAAGAAGCACCTACTTTCTAACCAAAACCCCACTGGATTAAGGGAGATAAATAAATGTCTTAAATTAGCAGACACCAGTCCTAACGCAAGTTTTACTTTATCTTAAAAAATACTAATAATCAAGTAATCTATTAATTTAGGGTAAGATTTTACTTATCCATGACAAAATATAACAATATTCGACTTAAATAAAAAACAGAACACTTCTTTTTTTAGCTAAAATATGATAAACTTAAATTAGAAAGAAGTGAATAAAAATGCAAAGAAAATTTTTAATATGTAAAACTTGTGGCAACTTAATTGAGATGATAATTGATAGTGGAGTTACACCTAAGTGTTGTAATAATGAAATGATAGAATTAATCGCAAATACTACCGAAGCTGCAACAGAAAAGCATATTCCTGTTATCGAAATAAATGAAGATATTGCTACTGTTACTATTGGAGAAACACTTCATCCAATGACCGAAGAGCATTTCATCCCTTGGATTTATTTAGAAACAAATAAAGGCATTAGAAGAAAAAATTTAAAACCTAATGATGAACCAAAATGCGAATTTAAACTATTAAAGGACGAAAAAGTAACTAGTGCATATGCTTATTGCAATTTACATAGTTTATGGAAAAAAGAATTATAAATGGCATTAGAAAGAAAAACAATTGCAAGTGATGAAGAATATTTAAGACAAGTATCTAAACCTGTAGATTTTAATAAAAGTGATTGGCAAGAAGCTGCCAAAAAATTAGATGAATTTTGTAAAAACTACGATAATTGTTTAGCAATGGCATCGGTTCAACTAGGAATACCTTTACGTATGATATATTTAAAGAAAACCGATTTAAATCGATTAGAGGAAGATTATAACGAAGAAAAAATTATGATAAATCCTAAAGTTATCAATAGTTATGGTTTAACTACATATTGGGAAGCTTGTGCTAGTTGTCTTACAAATACAGGGTTAGTAGAACGACCTTACAAAATTGAATTAGAGTATTATGACATAGAAGGAAAAAAATACAAAGAAATATTTGAAGGTTTTGCCTCTACTGTTTTATCACACGAAATAGATCATTTAGATGGAATATTACACATAGATATTGCAAATGAAATCTTACAAATGGAAAAAGAAGAGAGGAAAGCTTGGCGAAAAACTCATCCATATAAAATTATAAGAAAAGATGGCGAGTACGAGCATCCTAAAAAAGACAAAAATTAGTAAAGTAAAAAACACTTTACTTTTTATTTTCCAAAATATTTGCTATAATAATAATAGAAAATAAGGTGAAAATTTATGGATAATATAGGTATGTTGGAACGTTATGGAGAAGATTTAACTGATAAAGAGTATGTAACAGACCCTGCGATAGGTAGGGACTCCGAAATAAAGCAAATGATACTAACACTTTTAACACCAGAGAAAAGTGCATTATTAGTTGGTAAACCAGGTATAGGTAAAACGGCTATAGTTGAAGGATTAGCCTATAGAATTATCAAAGGGTATGTTCCTGATGTATTACTTAATTATCGTATAATTAAAATAAATGTTAGTAGTTTAATAGGTTCAGCGAATATTAATGGCGAAACAGAAAACCGAATGGATTTACTAGTAAGAGAACTAGCTACTAAAGAAAATATAATAGTATTTATTGATGAAACTCATTTATTAATAAACAAAGATGGTGGCATGGATTTTGCTAATATGTTAAAAGCAGGGCTTGATAGAGGAACAATTAAAATGATTGGAGCAACTACCACCGAAGAATATGAGCATTACATATTAAGAGATAGAGCCTTTTTAAGACGTTTCCAGAAGATTGAAGTATTAGAAGCAGACAAAGATACTACAGTTCAAATACTATTAGGAACATTACCAAAATTAGAAAAGAAAATAGGAGTTAGTTGTACATACACAGAATTTATAAAAGAAAGAATAATGCGTTTTATAGTTGAAATGACGGATGAATATAAAAGAGTATATGAAATAGCATCTCGTTATCCAGATATATGTTTAACAATAGTTTCAAATGCACTAACCTATGCCTTATATGATAATAAAAAGAATGTTACATTAAAGCATTTTTACAAAGCAATATGTAGTGCTAAAAATATATATGAAGATGCAAAACTAAAAGAAATAGAAAGATTTAAAATCGAATTTCAAGATATAATAAGAGAAGAAGGAGTTGATTTAAATGAAACAAATTAAAGTAGTCCAAATAGGCTGTGGCAAAATGAGTAAATATATTATGCGTTACATTTACGATTTAGGAGGAAAAGTAGTCGGCGCGGTAGATATTTCTGAGAATATAATTGGAAAAGATATTGGAACTATTATGGAAACAGAAGCAAAAGGAATATCTATTAATGACATTTCTAGATTAAGTGAAGTTTTAGAAGATACAAAACCAGATATCGCTGTTATAACAACGTTGAGTTTTTTAAATGATATAGAAGATGCAATAAGAACTTGTATAACTAAAAATGTTAATGTCATAACAACATCAGAAGAATGTTTTTATGCCGAAAATTCCAATCCTACTCTATATAAAGAATTAGACATTTTAGCTAAAAGTCATAATGTGACAATAACAGGATGTGGATATCAAGATATATTTTGGGGCAATATGATTTCAACAATAGCATCATCAACTCATAAAATAACAGGAATTAAAGGCAGTAGTTCTTATAATGTTGAAGATTATGGTATAGCTTTAGCGAAAGCTCATGGTGCAGGTTTAACTTTAGAAGAATTTGAAAAAGATATAGCAAGCGCTGATAATATTAGTGAAGATGAAAGAAAAGAACTAATTAATAATCGAAATTTCAGTCCATCATATATGTGGAATACAGTAGGATGGTTAGCAGATAAATTAAAATTAACTCCTACAACAATAAATCAAAAGTGCATTCCAACTACATCTGAAATAGACATTCATAGTGATACTCTAAATATGGATATTAAAGCAGGTTTAGCAACTGGTATGAGCGCAGTAGTTACTATGGAAACAGAAGAGGGAATAACAATTGAAGCCGAATGTATTGGTAAGGTTTATAGTGAAGAAGATTTTGATAAAAATGAATGGACAATATATGGTGAACCAAATACAACTGTAACAATTAATAAACCTTCAACAGTAGAGCTTACCTGTGCAGACATAGTAAATAGAATACCTGATGTTATTAATGCTGAATCAGGATTTATTTCTACAAGTAAAATGCCAGAACCTACATATAAAATAAATTATTAAGTATAGGAGAACTATGCTTTTTTTTAAAATAATAGTATAATAATAAAAAAGGAGAAAAAAATGAATACAAAAAAAGAAATGAAACTAAAAAATAACAAAAGTATATTAATCATTATATTGGCATCGCTAACCTTAATTTTAGGATTAATAGCTATAAATAAAAAAGATGAAGAAATAATAATAAAAAATAATAACAATGATAAAATACTAAATGAGTACAAAAAGAACATAAATGATATAAAAAACAATTTAGATTATATATCAAATAGTAATCCTGAAAATACAATTAAATGGTTTAAATTTAAATATGAAAATCTAAATGAAACTGAATTAGGTGTCATTAATATGCTAATATTTGATATAAGAATGTTTTACGCCTATGCAGCTAAAGATGGAGAATATTATCAATATGAAAACTATTTAGATAAATTTGATAATATAGATGAAATATCAAAAAAAGATTTTAGAAATAAAATTGAAGGATATAATGAAAAAAACAAGGATTATTTAGGAAGTTTTACTAAATATAATGATTTTTTTCTAAGTGAAAATAATACTGAATTTTATAAACTTAAGTTTTTAATAGACCCATTAGTTTTGCTTTATAAAGCAACAAAAGATAACAATATAAATGATTATGAAAAATTATTAATGAATGAGTATATGAAAAGTGTTTATTTATCAAACCTTTCACTATACTTAAGAAACTATTATGAGGGTTTAATAAAAAGTGATAAAGAATAATCATGTTGTTAAAGAATGGTTTTCTACTATTCTTTTTAAATGCTCTTGAAGTTTTTCATCACAAGCATACACATAACAACCTTTCATTCCTCTAGTAAGAAGAACTCTATAAGTATTTCTAATAATAGTATCGGCTAGTTTTTCATATTTTTCTTTATCTTCTTTAAGTAACACTTGTAAACCATATAAAGACTTTTCTGTAGAAGCGCGTTTAGTATAATCAGTATAAAGTTTTCGGTCTTTAAAATATAAATCTGGACCAATAATAACTCCAACATAATCAAATTCTAGGCCTTGAACATTATAAATACAGCCAACTTCATTAATAGCATTTTCTCTAATAGCAAATTCTTCGCCATGTTTAAGATTCCAACTAAGAGAGAAATCACCAATTTTAATATCGTGATAATCCTGATTATCAGCTTGTTTTGAATATCTATTCCAACAAAAACCAGCGAGTAATCTTGCATTATTAGAAGTGTTTTTCTTTTTTACGAGCTCATAAAGTTCATGAGGTGTATCAATAACTCTAAAATCAAAATGAAAGTTAACCTTATCTTTTTTATTATATAAAAAATTATCTATAAAATCTAAATAAGAATCACTTCCATTACATCTAAATTGACTTACAAGTTCAAATTCATTAATATTAGCATCAAGTTCTTTAGCAAAATAAGAAATATTTTGAATAGAACCAATATCTTTTAACGTAATAGCTTGATGCTCATCAACAAAAAATATGCTACATTTAGCTGCTTCAATAATTTCTTTAATTTGATTTTCGCCAACATTATTTCTTATCCCTGATTTTTCTTGTAATCTATGGGCTTCATCAACTAATAAAAAATCATACTTATTAAGTCTTTCTCTAAAAAAGAAGCCTGAGCTTTTAAATAAATCATTAACACTAAAAGTATTATCAGGGGTAGACAAAATATTTTTATAAACTTTTCGAGGAGCCATGTTTTTTGAAACATAAGAACCAACTAAACCAAGAGAAAGAAGTTCTCCAAGCGCATTTAAAGCTAGAACAGATTTACCAGTACCAGGTCCACCTTTAACAATAATAACTTGTTTATTAATAGATTTATAAGCATTTAAAACAATATTATTAATTTCTTCCATAATAACTTTTTGTTCATCAAGTAATGTAAATTCTTTTTTACTTTGAAGCATATTATGAATAACATTAGTAAGTTTTTTAGTAGGTTTAACATCACTTTTATCTATCATGTTAATAACTTTTAAGTTATCCCCAAAGCAAATATTATTTTCGAGCAAATATTTAAGTTCTAAAACATCATTTTTGCCAAACATAAAAACTTTTTTATAATAAGGGTTATACTTATTATTAAATAAATCATCATCAAGTTTTAAATCATAGTTATGAAGATAAGCTATGGGAATAATACTAATATTTTCATTTTCAATCGCGACATTATAATTCAACAAAAGTTCTTTATAAGTTAGAACTTGATAAGCAGGATGTAAGACATTTTTTTCATGTTTACCAATCAAAGTTCTAACGCAAGCATCTTGACTTTTAGAAGTTTTAGCAAATTCCCACTGTTTTAGTTCAATTAAAGCAATAACTGGTTTATGACTTATATCATAACCACTTATAACCACATCAATTCTTTTGCTAGTAAGGGGAATACCATATTCAATTGTAATACCAGCATTATCAGGAATAACTTCTAGAATATCTTTTAAAAAAGGCAAACTATTAGCCCAACTTTTAATTTGACTAAGTTTAGTTTTTTTATTAAAAGTATCTTTATAAGCATCATAGACTTTATTACTAATAGTTTTATCATCAACATATTTAATAAAATCTTTTTTAATCATAGATAAAAGAATCACAACATCAACTCCAACAAAAAAGGCTAATAAAAACATTTAAGTCTTTACTAGCCCTTAATAACTAAATTATAATAAATAAAATGTAAACATTCAATAGAAGTTTTTACATTAGACTATTACTTGATAGAATAATAAAGTGTTTTTTAGATAGAGGATAATACTTTCAAAAAGTTTTTGCTTATAAAGGATTTATGAAAACAAAGATAAGTAATAGAAAAAGTGAGTAACATCAAAGTTATTCACTTTTAAATTTAATATCAAAATTACTAGGACCTTCAAGTAAATTACCATCAATATCAAATCTTGAACCATGGCAATAGCAATCCCAAGTTTGTTCTACTTCATTTAAAGTAATACCACATTTCATATGAGGACATTTGTTTAATACAATATGTTCTATTCCGTTTTTATCTTTATATATAGCTACATTTTTACCATCTTTTTTAGTGTAGATAACTTTAGAATTATTAACATTATTTTTAGTATTTTTAATTATTGCTTTCATGCTACAACCAACATCAATCGGAAAACTAATAATTTTCCCAATATTAAGAATTCTATGAGGAGAAAATAAATCAATATAAGGGTTAGTATTATTTAAGATAATATCAGCAATTATTTTTCCTGCTAAAGAACCATTAGTAATACCCCAAGTATTATAACCACTAGCAATAAATAAATTTTCATTTTTCTTAAGTCTTCCAATAAAAGGCATACTATCATTAGTAATAATATCTTTATTAGTCCATATATAATCAAAAGGTCCTTTAGTATTTAGAATATCAAAATTATGTTTAACATCATTAATATTACAAGATTTAAAAGATTGATATAAATATACTAAATATTTATTTTGATAAGTCCTAAGAGATATACAAGGTTTATCCAAGTTTATAGCATTAAAATTATTTTTAAAGTTACCTTTTTTAACACCGATATAAGATGTTTCAATTGAAGATTTTAAAGGCATAAGAAAAGGAATAACAAAGTAAGGATAATGAGTAGCAATAACTACATATTTAACTTTTACTACATAGTCATTAATTAAACATTCATAGTAGTCATTTACTTTATTAATACTAACAAGTTTAGAATGTTCATAAATATTATTTTTAAATTTGTCTTTTAAAGCATTGATATATTTTAGAGGATGAAATGTATAAGTATCATTTACTCTTAGTGCTTCTAACACTTTCTCATCAAAAGGAACAGCTGTTATCTTTTCTACATTAACACCATTATTTTTTAAAAACATAAATTCATCATTTAATTTTTTAAAGTTTCTATTTTCATTAACAAAAAGGTAAGACGGACTTAATTCTAAATCACAAGAAATATTTTCTTTGTTTATAATATCTACAAGTAATTTAACAGCATCTCTTTGACTTTTTAGATATAAAGAAGCTGTTTCCTCATTAATAAATGTTCTAATATTTTGATATTGTTTTTCCTGTAAATAGGTAATTTTTGCAGTACTTTTACTAGTTACACCTTGGCCACAAACATTACTTTCTACTAAAATTGTTTTAAGTTTCGATTTATTTAGATGATATAAAAGAGACATCCCAGTTATACCACCACCAACAATTAAAACATCAATATTCATATTTTTATTTATATAAGCACAATTATTATTATCAATATTATTTTTCCAAAAACTATAATTTTTCATAAGCATCACTACTAATATGAGTAAAATAAGTGATTTTATGTATAAATAGCTTGATTTTTAAATGAATATTTGGTATTCTAAATATGTTTAAAAGACACGCCGGGATTGGTGAAGTGGCCTAACACGGCAGATTGTGGCTCTGTTATTCAAGGGTTCGAATCCCTTATCTCGGCCCACTTAAGGTAATGTAGTCTCGCATATGCGAGATTTTTTTATAAAGAAGGAAAACAAATGGAGTATATAACTGATAATATTATCATAGACAAGAAAATAATAAAAATTGGGCTTAAATCAATATGCGCATCTAATATTGGAAGTGTAGATATAAGAAAATGCCAAAGATACCCAATTACCAATAATATACTATTATGGTTCAAAATATTCATATTTTTAGTAATAGTTTGTAATATTTGGCGTCAATATATATTCATTGGTGATATATATTTATTGACAATCATACCTTTATTATTATACAACATAAATGAATTCCGTAAAAATTATCATGAATTAATTATACAATACTCTGGAACTTCATTTGGAGTAAAATCTTTAGACATGGATTTTTTAATTAAATTACATAATAAAATAGAACGAGCAATGTCCAAAGGAGATGAATCTTACACAATAAATATTAAAAAGGGGTTAATAAATGAAGGAATAATAAATATAGGAAATGAAAATACAAATGAGGTAATTAAATGATAAATAATAGTGGAATAATAAATAATGGAAATAATAATGTAAATATTATTGATAATAGTATAGACTATAATATGATAATTAATGAATTAAATATCTTAAAAGATTATTCTAGTGAAAATATAAATATAGGTTTAGAATATGCTAAGAGAAAAGATACAGTAGGCTTAAAGAAATTTTTAAAAACGCTTCAAAAAGACAGTATAGAGTTAATAAAAAAACTAAGTTTAACAGCCTTAGAAAAACTGATAGAAAAAATAATATTTTGATAAATAAAAAATAATAGAATCTCCAAACTAAATATAAGGAGATTTTTTTAAATGAATAAACTAACTAAATATAATAGTAAAAGAAATTTTAATAAAACAAGTGAGCCCAAAGGAATAGAAAAGAAAGGGCATAAAAAGTTAATATTTTGTGTTCAACATCATTTAGCCAGAAAAGACCATTATGATTTTAGGTTAGAACTAAATGGAGTATTACTTAGTTGGGCAGTACCAAAAGGACCGAGTTATAACCCGAAAGAAAAAAGGTTAGCAGTCCACACCGAAGACCATCCTTATGATTATCGGAACTTTGAAGGCATAATACCAAAAGGCGAATATGGTGGTGGAGTAGTCCAATTATGGGATAAAGGTGAATGGATACCTACTGAAAATCCGCAAGATACATATAAAAAAGGTTATTTAAAATTTATATTAAAAGGAAATAGACTAAAAGGATCCTGGACTTTAATTCATTTTAAAGAGAATAATTGGCTATTAATAAAAGAGAAAGATAATATCAAAGGGTTTAAAGATATTAATAAATATAAAACAAGTATAAAAACGGGAAGAACTATAGAAGAAATTGAAAAAAATATTAAAATAAATAAAAAGGATAAAAAAGAAGAAATAAATATAACTCATCCTGAAAAAATAATTTACAAGAATCCTAAGATAACAAAAGGTGAAGTAATAAAATACTATGAACTAGTAGCAAGTAGAATGTTGCCATTTATTAGAAATAGAATATTAAGTACTAAAAAATGCCCTGAAGGTATAGATGGTAATATATTTTTTAAAAAGCACTTAGAACCCAATAGAGATGGTATAAAAATGATTAAATTACCAAGCGCTAAAGACAAAAAAGATGATTACTATTATATTGTAAATGAAAAAGGTTTGTTAAATGAAGCTAATATGAATAGTATAGAATTTCATGTATGGGGAAGTAATATTAAAAAAATAGAAAGTCCTGATATAATGGTATTTGATTTAGACCCTGATGAATTATTAAATATAGATATAGTGAGAGGTGGTGTCAAAGACTTAAAAAAAATATTAGATGAATTAAAGTTAAAATCATATTTAAAAACTAGTGGTGGTAAAGGCTATCATATCGTAGTACCTATAAAAACGAAAATAAGTTGGGAAGAATTTAGGAGGATTGCTAAAAATATAGCTAAGCTTATGGAAAATAAATGGCCAGATAAATATACAAGTAATATGAGAATGGAAAAAAGAAAAGGTAAAATATTTATAGATTGGGCCCGTAATACCAAAGGAGCTACGAGTATCGCTCCATATTCATTAAGAGCAAGAAAAAATGCCCCTATATCCATACCTATAAAATGGAGTGAATTAGATAAAATAAAGCCTAACGAGATAACTATTAAAGAAGTAATTAAAAGATTAAAAAGAAAAGATCCATGGGAAGATTTCTTTACATAGAATATATTAATTTAATTGAAAAGAAACAAAAAATCTTTTATAATTAAATAGAAGGTAGTGATACTATGAAAAAAATAGGAATAGTTTTACTTAAAATTCTACTAGGATTAATAGAAACAATTTTAATTCTTGTAATAGTAATAAATATTTTATTAATTTTATCAGATAAAGTTTTAGAAAAACCATACCCTTCAATCATGGATTACACATATCTAACAATAAATAAAAATAATGAATTCTTAGGTCTCAAGAAAGATGATTTACTTATTCTTGATATCAGAAAAACATTTACTAATAAAGATATAGTATATTATAGAGATGAAGATAAATATAAACTTGGAAAAGTACAGGAAATAATTGTAGAAAATGTTTTAGTTAAAAATGGTGAAATAGAAGAAAATACTACTAAAGGTTTAGTGGAAGGGACACTAATTTTAACCATAAATAAGGTAGGAAAATTAGTAGATATCGTATTTCAACCAATGAGTTTATTAGTATCAATAATAATTTTAACTATTGTTAGCATTATTCAAAACTTTATAAGTAAAAAAACAAAGCAAGGAAAAGAAGAAAAGCCTGATTTCAAAAAAATGAAACGTTACAACTAAATAATAAATTAGTTGTACTTTTTATTAGTTTTATGTTATAATCTTACTTGTAAAAAAGGAATGATTATAAATGTTAGAAACAATTTTATTAATAGTATCAATACTAATTATCGCTGTAGTACTATTGCAAGGAAGTAAAGCAAGTGATGGAAGTCAAATATTAAGTGGTGGGAATGACGCATTATTTCAAAATATGAAAGAAAGAGGATTTGAACTTTTCATAAGTAGATTTACTTTGATATTAGGTTTTATATTCTTTATTATTTCATTGATATTATTCTTAAAATAAGCGACTATAAAGTCGTTTTTTCTTTTATTTAAGAGTAATTTATAATATAATATAAAGAGAAAAGGTGATATTATGAAACTTTATAATACAGAAACAAGAAAAATAGAAGAATTTATTCCTTGGCAAGAAAATAAAGTGGGCATGTATACATGTGGACCAACTGTATATAGTTATGCTCACATTGGTAATTTAAGAACTTATATAATGGAAGATGTTTTGGAAAAAACTTTAAGAATGTTAGGTTATAATGTAAAAAGAGTTATGAATATAACTGATGTAGGTCATTTAAGTAGCGATGCTGATACTGGTGAAGATAAAATGGTTAAGAGTGCAAAAAAAGAAAATAAGTCAGTATTAGATATAGCAAAGTTTTATACCGAAGAATTTTTTAAAGACACAGACAAATTAAATATTAAAAAGCCAGATATTGTAAGTCCTGCAACAGAGAATATTGAAGAATATATTAAAATAATTAGCAAATTATTAAATGATGGTTATGCCTATAGTGCAGGAGGTAACATTTATTTTGATACTTCTAAATTAGATAATTATTACCGTTTAACTAATCATGTTGGTGAAGAGTTAATATCAGGAGTAAGAGATACAGTCGAAGAAGACGAAAATAAAAAAAATAAAACAGACTTTGTTTTATGGTTTACCAAATCAAAGTTTGAAGACCAAGAATTAAAATGGGAAAGTCCATTTGGCAAAGGTTATCCGGGATGGCATATTGAATGTACTGGTATATCACTAAAAAATATAGGAGAATATTTAGACATTCATTGTGGAGGAGTAGATAATATATTCCCTCATCATACTAATGAAATAGCTCAAAGTGAAGCATTTATTGGTCACAAGTGGTGTAAATATTGGGTTCATGGGGAACACTTAAATGATAGTACTGGTAAAATGAGCAAATCTAAAGGAAAAGTTTTAACAGTAAGTGCCTTAGAGGAAGAGGGATATAATCCATTAAGTTATCGTTTTATGGTTTTACAAAGCCATTATCGAAAACAACTAGCATTTAGTTATGAAAATTTAAGTGGCGCTGAGAATGCTTATAAAAAATTAAAACGTCAAGTATTAAATTTGAAAAGTAATGAAGAAATAAATAATGATATAAAGGAAGAGTATATAAATAAATTTAAGGAATGTTTAAGTGATGATTTAAATACAGCGAATTCTATAACCTTAATATATGAAGTATTAAAAAGCGATACAACAGAGACTACTAAAAAAGAGATAATCAAGGAATTTGATAAAGTTTTATCATTAGATTTAACAAAAGAAGAAAAAAGGGCTATAGATGAAAGTTACATTAAAGAAATGATTAGAAAGAGAAATGAAGCTAAAAAAAATAAAGATTTCACTCTAGCAGATTCTATCCGTAGTGATTTAGAAAAAGAGGGAATAATATTAAAAGATACCAGAGAAGGGACTACTTATGAGGTAAAATAATGGGATTATTTATTGAAATAGTGTTTTTAATTATATTAGTTATAATTGTCTTAATAAATTTAGCTTTATTAAAATTAAGAAAAGATTTAAAAAAATTAGAAAATGAATCTAAATTATCAGGAATGGAAATAGCAAGAATTATATCAAGTAAATTTTGTGATAGTGAGCCTCACATAATAAAGAAAAAAGGATTATTTTTAGATCATTATAATAGTAATCGAAATGTCATAAAGTTATCGCCTGAAGTATTTGATGGCACAGATATGTATTCTAGTTTAATAGCAATTAATGTAGCATTAGAAATAAAAAACGAAAAAATATCTAGAGGAAACTATTTTGCCACATTTATAGTTTTAATCTCTTATGTTTTGATAATATTAGGAGCATTTTTAAATAATTTTAATATTATTAATTTTGGATTAATCGTTTTTGTTCTAGCGTTTATTTTAGTTTTTTGTATCAATACAACGTACAATAAAAAAGATGAAATCTTTAAAATGCTAAAAAAAGAAAAAGTGCTAAAACCTTTTGATGAAGAAATAGAAGATAATTTAATTTTAACATCATTAATAG
>CAOJKG010000002.1 GCA_948437815.1 uncultured Mycoplasmatota bacterium | reverse complement strand
TTTTGTTTTATATATTTTTTGATATAATAAATAAGAAAGAGTTGATAATATGCCAAATATAAGATATTTAATTAAAAGAATTAGTAAAATGGACTATGGAAATATGATTAAAAAGATTAATTCTATTCATAAAAAAACAGGTAAAAAAAGAATATATATTTTTAATGATATACGCAAATGTGCTGTTAAATATGGTGCAGGTTATTCCGATTATGATTTATTTGAAATGTATAATTTAAGCGACGAAGAAAGGGATACTTACATAACAAGAGGTAGAAATAATGATTTAGTAAAGAAATATAATAACCAAGAATATAATCATATATTTCGCAACAAAGTCGAATTCAACAAAACTTTTGAAGAATTTGTCAAAAGAGACTTTATTGAAGTAAATTCTTCATCAAAAGAAGAATTAAAAAACTTTATAAAAAAACACAAAGTATTTATGGCCAAGCCTGTTTCTGGCACATGTGGTAAAGGGATCGAAAAAATAAATGCTGACGATTATAATAACTTAGATGAAATAATAGATTATTTAACGAGTGATGGTATGAACTATGAATTAGAAGAGTTAATAGTTCAATGCAAGGAAGTAAACAAAATATATGATGGATCAATTAATACAGTGCGAATTGTTACTATTTTAGATGACAATAATACCCCTCATGTTATATGTGCTTATTTTAGAATTGGAAATGGCAAGTATGTAGATAATTTTAATAGTGGTGGTATGGTAGCTCCAGTTGACGAAGAAAAAGGAATTGTAATAGACAAAGCAATTGATAAAAATAAAAATTTATACGAATGTCATCCTGCGACTAATTATAAGATAAAAGGTTTTGAATTTCCAAATTGGAAAGAAGCCCTAGATTTAGTAAAGAAAGCCAGTTTTAAAATACCTGAAATGCGCTACATTGGTTGGGACGTTTGTTTTAGCAATAAAGGACCAGTATTAGTTGAAGGAAATGAATATCCAGGGCATGACATATATCAACTACCAGAACATACTCACAATAAAGTTGGTATTTGGCCCAAATTTACAAGAGCTTTCAAAGAAAAAAAGACTAAAAAATAACAGTAAAAATTTGGCAGTTAAAAAGTTTAAAAAAATTGTCAAATTAGGTAGACAAATGAAATTTTTATCTATATAATAAAATGCAATGTCAGGAAAAGAGAAATTATAAAAAGTAGTAATGATATTATCGAAACTAACTTCATTTATGATGTAAGAAAATTCCAAAAGAATAAAAAGTAAAAAATAATTAAAAAATAGGAGGTAAGTAAAATGCAACAAAAATTTCCCACAATGATCTTAAAAGGACTAATCTTACTTCCTAGCCAAGAAGTAAAAATTGAATTAAATAACGAATTAAGTAAAAGCGTAACAATGCTTGCTAACACTGAATACAATCGTCATTTACTTGTAATCACACCTAAAAATCTTGTCGAAGAAACACCCGAAGTTAGCGATTTACCCGAAGTTGGAGTAATAGGCAAAATAAAAAGCAGAATAGAGTTACCAAATGGAAATGTTAGAGTGACGATCAAAGGATTAGAACGAGTAAGAATTCTAGAGTTTTCTAACAATATAAACAATAATGATATATTAGAAGCCAATGTAACAAAAATTGATTTACCTGAATTTGATGAAGTTGAAAAAAAAGCAAATATTAAAAAATTAGTAGAATTAGTAACAGAATATGTATCTGCATCAAGCCATATATCTAATAGCATCATAAATCACATTAAAACTATTGATAATTTAGAAAGATTGACTGATAGTATATGCGCCTTCTTACCCATATCATTTAATAAGAAGTTAGAATACATTGAAGAAATAAATGCTTTATATCGAGCTAAGAGTTTATTAAAAGATATAAAAGTAGAATTAGAAGTATTAAAATTAGAGGAAGAAATAGAAACAGAGCTAGCAGAAAGTTTAGAAAAAAACCAAAAAGAATTTATTTTAAAAGAAAAAGTACGCATTATCGAAAAAGAATTAGGCTTAGATAGTAGTAATAGTGAAAATGAATATATTAATAAACTTGATAAATTAAGCTTAAATAAAAGCAGTCACAATAAAGTATTAAATGAGATAAAAAAACTTAGTTACACAAGTGATATATCTCCTGAAAATGCTATGATAAAAAACTATTTAGATTGGATATTAAATCTACCATGGAATAAAAGTAGTTTTGAAAATAACAATATTGAAGATATCAAAGAAAAATTAGAAAAAAATCATTATGGTTTACACGATGTTAAAGATCGAATTTTAGAATATGTAGCCTTAAAAAATAATAATAATGATATCAAAAGTCCTATCATATGTTTAGTTGGCCCACCAGGTGTTGGGAAGACTAGTATTGCTAAAAGCATAGCTAGTGCTTTAAATAGAAAATTTTACAAAATAAGTGTTGGAGGATTAAATGATTCTTCAGAACTAATAGGACACAGAAGAACTTATATGGGATCGATTCCAGGTAAAATAATTCAAGGTTTAAGAAAGTGCGAAAGTAAGAATCCAGTATTTTTAATTGACGAAATAGACAAAATAACTATTAACCATAAAGATGATCCAACTGGAGTTTTACTCGACATATTAGATAAAGAGCAAAATAATGAATTTATTGACAATTATATAGAGGAACCATTCGATTTATCAAGAGTATTCTTTATTTTAACAGCCAACAGCATTGATGGTATACCATCTGCTTTAAAAGATAGGTTAGAAATCATTGAATTATCTAGTTATACAGATATTGAGAAAATTGACATAGCTAACCGCTATTTAATACCTAAAATATTAGAAGAAAACAAAATAGATACCAAAATAATTACCATGAGCGATGATATGTTAGCTTTCTTAATTGAAGCATATACAAAAGAAGCTGGTGTAAGAGAACTATATCGTGCTCTAGAAAAGGTTATACGTAAATTAGTAGTATTAGGTCGCATCAACGACCGTACCAAAATAAGTAAAGTAAGACTCAAAGATTATTTAGGAATTCCCAAACATTTAAAATTAGAAAACAAAAAGCATGAATATATAGGCAGAGTTAATGGTCTTGGGGTTACACCTTTTGGTGGAGTTGTAATGCCAATTGAAACTTGCATATTTGAAGGTAAAGGTAATTTTACTATAACAGGAATGTTAGGCAAAACCATGGAAGAATCTACAAAAGTTGCATTAAGCTATATTAAATCAAATTTAAAGAAATTCAAAATAGATGACTTCTTCTTTAATATTAAAGATTTACACATTCACTTTTTAGAAGGAGCCATTAAAAAAGATGGTCCAAGTTCAGGCATCGCTATTATAACTAGCATTTTAAGTCTTATAACAGGCAAAAAGATATCAAATAATATAGCTTTTACAGGCGAAATATCTTTAAATGGTGAAGTATTAAAAGTAGGTGGCATTAAAGAAAAAATAATAGGAGCTTATAAAAATAATATAAAAACAATATATATGCCTCTAGCAAACGAATTGGATTTAGAAGAAATACCAGAAGAGATAAAAGAAAAATTAGAAATAAAACTAATAAAGAATTTTATAGAAATATATGATGAATTATTTTAATAAAAGAAGTTCAATAAAAACTCTTTTTCCCATTATAATGTCTTAATTAACTTAACAATTAACACATAAATTTATTTTTTGAGATTATGAAGATAAACAATTAATTGTCTTCTTTTTTTGTCTAATAAATGCCTAAAATCATTATTTTAATATATACAAATTAAATTAAATGATATAATTTAATAAAGGAATGATTAATATGTTAAAAATAAAAGATATGATAGGAATCAATAACGCTAGTTTAATATTTGGCAATCAAGACGATATTGTCGATTTTAATTATTTTAGTAAAGATTCAAGAACAGTCAAAGAGGGAGATGTATTTATTGGAATTAAAGGAGATAATTTTGACGGTAATGATTATTATGAAGAAGCTTTAAAAAAAGGAGCTAAGACTTGTATTTTATCTAAGGATATATCAATACCAGAAGAGATAAAAAAAACATATAACGATCGAAACCTTTTAATTATAGAAGATGTTGAAAATTTTTTAGTTGAATTATCCAAGCCAATACGCGACAAATTAAAAATTCCGATTATTGCTATAACAGGAAGTGTAGGTAAAACTAGCACAAAAAACATTGTCGCAGATGTTTTATCAGCTAAGTATAAAGTATTAAAAACTAATGGTAATTTAAACACATTAATAGGGCTGGCTTTAACTTTACTTAGAGTTAAAGATGAAGAAATAGCAGTTATAGAGCTAGGAATGAATCAACCAGGAGAAATCAGCCAACTATCTAGCTTTTTAAAACCTGACATAGGTGTAATAATAAATGTTGGTACAGCTCATATAGGTAATTTAGGAAGTAGAGAAAATATTTTAAAAGCTAAATTAGAAATATTAGATGGACTAAAAGATAAGTTATTTATAAATAATGATAATGACTTATTAAATGAATGGAATAAAAATAAACATAGTATATCTATAAACACTTACGGAATTGAAAACAAAAGTAATTTTGAGGCTAAAAATCTAACGTATAACAAAAGTGGAAGTCATTTTACAATTGAGAATAATCAAATTGATATAAATGTCATAGGAAAACATTTTGTTTATAATTCAATTATTGCCTATGCAATTGGAAGGCATTTTGGAGTCAATGTAGAAGATATAATTGAAAAGTTAAAAAACATACCATTAGAAAGTGACAGAATGGAATTAATAAATAGCGAAAATATAACCATTATAAATGACACATACAATGCCAGTTATGATTCTGTTTATTATGCCTTAGAGGTGTTAAGTACATTTAAAGGTCGCAAAATAGCTGTTTTAGGAGACATTAAAGAGCTAGGAGATTATGGTGAAAGTATTCATCGTGATATAGGCAAATTAATAGTTAAAAATAATATTGATATATTAATTACAGTCGGTGAATTATCCAGTTTTATTAATGAAGAAGCTATAAAATTAGGCTTCAAAAAAGAAAATTCCTACAATTTTGATAGCAAAAATCAAGCTATTCTATTAATAAATAAAATAAAAGAAAAAGATGATAATTATCTAATAAAAGCAAGCAACAGTATGAAATTTAAAGAAATAGTTGAAAATATAAAATAATCTAAGCAGTTATAAATAACAAAAATAACCATAAAATTATTACTAGAAAAGGAGAAATAAAATGAAAATAGGAATATTATTCGGCGGATCTTCTAACGAGCATGAAGTTTCAGTAGTATCTGCCTCTTCAATTATCAAAAATATAGATAAAGAAAAGTATGAAATAATACCCATTTATTTAGACAAGAAAAACAACTTTTATATATGGGAAAAAGAAGTAAATGAAATTGACATTTTACAATTCGGAAAGCTACCAGAAGAATTAAAAAAAGTAACTAATCCTTTCGAATACTTAAAAGAATTTGATTTAATTTTCATTATGATTCATGGCAAAAATGGAGAAGATGGTATTTTTAGCAGTATTTTAAGTTTTTTAAACATTCCATATGTTGGTAACGCACCAGCATCCAGTTTAATAACTATGGATAAAATTTTAACTAAAGAAATTTTAGAAAGAAATAACATAAAAACAAGCCCTTACATTTACTTTTCAGTTTATAACAACGAATATGTATGCAAAGATAAAATAATAAGCAAAAAAGAGTTATATGAGATAATTATTAGCAAATTAACTTTTCCATTATTCATAAAACCAGCTAATAGTGGCTCATCTCTCGGAATAACTAAAGTAAAGAATGTAGAAGGTTTAGATGAAGCCATCAAGATTGCTTTAAAAGTTGATCATCGTATTTTAATTGAAAGTGAAATAAAAGGTCGCGAAATAGAATGTGGTGTATTAGAAAAAGATAGTGAACTGTTTACTTCTGTCTTAGGTGAAGTTTTATCTGCTGAAGAATTTTATAGCTATACATCTAAGTACACTAATAGTGAAAGCGCTACAATTATTCCTGCTAAGATAGATACTAAAATAGCTAAAAAAATCCAAGAAACAGCCATGAATGCTTTTAGAATACTAGATTGTCATACTTACAGCCGATGTGATTTATTTTTAACCAATGACTATAAAATAATACTAAACGAAATAAATACAATTCCTGGCTTTACAGAAATTAGTATGTATCCCAAATTATTTGCTGCTAGTGGTATCAGTTACAAAGAGCTAATTGATGTATTAATAAATAATAGTTTAAATAAATAGCCTATGAAAAAAGTGTCGGAATTTGTCGAACGTTTTTTCTAGACTTTTTTTAATATAATAGTATAATAAAAAGTGTAGTTCTGATATAACCTACACTCCTTAAACCTTAAAAAAATAGAAATAAACATTTAGTTTACTTATTAATTCAGAACTACTCTAATTATTAATTGCATACATGAGTATTCCTGCTACGACACTTGCTAACATAACAAGTAACATTCCCCAAGCAAATACTTTTTGTGTTTTCTTACTCATAAAATCACCATTCTTTTCTTGTTTACTTAATAAATTTATCATATTTTTATCCATTTTTCAATATAATTTATTGGTGATTTTTATGAAATCAATAAAAACAAGTCTAAAAAATAATAAAAAGTATTTTAAACTTTTACTAATATTATTATGTTTAGGCTTTTTTATTGGTTTAATTTTAATAAAAAAACTCAATATAGAAACTTTATTAGAAAATACAAAATCTATCGAAAGTTATCTAAATACAAACAAAATAAACTTCTTAACAAATCATATTTTAACACTATTAATATTATGCATATCAGCATTAACCATAATAGGATTAATACTATTTCCTCTAAATATTATATATGAGGGAATTTGTATATTTTTTAACATTTATACTTTAACAAATATTTTTAAATTAAATGGCTTTGTATATAGTATTATATATATTATTATAACTAAAGGCTTATATTTAAGTCTCCTTATAATAATATTTAAAAAATTGATTACTTTGATAAAAATAGTAATCACCAAAAAAGATAAAAATGAAAAAAAAGCATTAGTATTTAAAGTTTTAAAGCAAATAAGTATATATACTTTTCTTTTAATATTAAATGATTTTCTAATCTTTTTAATAGGAAACAAAATATTATCAATATTATTATTTGTAATTAAGTAGATAAATTAATAGCCATTATTATATCTCATATAGCATTAACAATATACGATATGAAAAAACAAAATAAATCAAAGGGCAGCATAAAAGATTCAATATAAATTCGAGTTTTATTATAGTCAAAAATATGATATAATAAAGATGTGATGTAATATGAAAAAAGTTATAGTTGGTATTAGTGGTGGAGTAGATTCAGCTGTAGCAGCTCTCCTTTTAAAAGAGCAAGGCTATGATGTTGAAGGCTTGTTTATGCGCAATTGGGATTCAATGCTTAACAATGATACCTTAGGAAATCCTAATTTTAATGAAAATATTTGCCCTCAAGAGACAGATTATAATGATGCCATAAAAACATGTGAGATATTAGGTATTAAGTTACATAGAGTAGATTTTATAAAAGAATACTGGGACAATGTATTTAACTACTTTCTAGAAGAATTAAAAAAAGGAAGAACACCAAATCCAGATATGTTATGTAACAAATTTATTAAATTTGATTTATTCAAAAAAGCAGCTCAAGAAATGGGCGCTGATTATATAGCTACAGGTCATTATGCGCGAATGATAAATGGTTCACTATACCAGGCATTAGACAAAAATAAGGACCAAACATATTTTTTGGCTGATGTATCAAAAAAGCAATTAGAAAACGTTTTATTTCCAATTGGAGAATATGACAAGCCTACTATCAGAGAAATAGCAAAAAAAGCTGGATTAAATGTCGCTGACAAAAAAGATTCGACAGGTATTTGTTTTATCGGAGAAAGACATTATCAAGAATTTATTAAAAACTATTTAAAGCCAAATCCTGGCAATATAGTAAATGTTGAAACTAAAGAAATTATCGGAAAACATACAGGGCTTATGAATTACACTATAGGTCAAAGAAGAAATGTAGGTTTAAGCGGAGATTTAGAAAGACATTATGTTTGTGGAAAAAATGTAAAAGAAAACATTTTATATGTAGCTTATGGAGAAAGTAAATATCTTTATAGTGACTCTTGCACCTTAGATAACATTAATTTAATTGAGGATTTACCTAAAAACTGCACCGCTAAATTTCGCTATCGTGGCGAAGAAATTCCTATTGAAATTGAATATATAAAAGAAAACGAAATTAAAGTAAATTATCCTAATCTAGCTAAATCTATAACTCCAGGACAAGCTTGTGTATTTTATGATAAAGAAAAATGTCTTGGATGTGGCTTTATAAAGGATGTTTATAAAGAAGGGGAGAAGCTTTGGTATTTATGCTAATAAAGCTATCTCTTTTTTAATACAAAAGATTAACAACTACTTGACACAACTGTGTTAATTACCTTATAATTAAAATGTAAACATTAAAAGGAGAATGAAAATGAATAGTTTAAGTGAATTATTGCAAGAACTTGGTATATCTAAAGTTAGATTAGCTAAATATTTAAATGTTTCAAGACAAATGGTATATAATTATTTAGAATTAGAAGATCTAAATAAATGGCCCAAGGAGAAAAAAATACTATTATTAAAATTATTAGACATTGAAGATGGTGATGAAGGTACAATAAAGGGAATAAAAATCACCACCGATTATTTAATGTCTGTAGAAAATAGATTAAATCAAGGAGTAAAAAACTCCAGTGATATGGACAGCTTCTTTGATATGAAAGGTTTAAATAAAACAGAACAAACATTAATCGCTGACATCACTTATTTAATTAAAGAAAAGTTATTAGAAGAAAACAAAAAAGAAGAAAATTATAATGCTATGAATTATCTATATCATATGCTACAATCAATTGACAATGTTCCAGAAATTAAGTATATATTAGGATATATGTCTAAAACAACAGGCTTTATTAGTCCTGACGAATTTGTTTTTGATGAAGAACGTCAATTTATATTTGAAGGAATTTTATATTCAGCCTTAACTCTATATAATAATGGTGGCGCAAGCAGGAGCAAATTAGCTGAAAGTCATAAAAGATTTGTACAAGAAATTGAACAAAAAAATGAAGAAAAATTAAGTAGAACTCAACAACTAAATACTATAAAAATACAAGCATTAAGAGAGCTTGGATATAATCAAATAAATGAACAAAATGCTGCTGAAGTATTTGAAAAAATAGCTGAAATTCAATCTCGAAAAGTATAACAATGAAAAATAAGAATTTAGTATTAATAATATCAGTAATAATTTTGATCATATTATTAATTTTTGTAGTATTTTTAGGAGAAAAGAAATTAGATATTAACAGCGATAAAATAAAAAATTTACATGCCAGTCTTGGCGATGTTGACACAAACAAATGTGGAGGCTTAATTACATATAGTGATAAAACTATGACTGAGAGCGATTTAGATATAGAAAACAGATTATGTAAAGCTTATTATGCCATGAATATTAAAGATATAATTACAGAAGTAATAAAAGAAACCATCCAAAATGAAAATGATAACAAAATATGTAAAGTAGGAGAAAAAACAACATTAGCTACAACAGACGAAAAAGAACGTGAATGCAGCTATAAAATAATAGAAAATAATATTTTAAACGAAGTTTACACAGATATTTATGGAACCGAAATGACTGAAAAAGACAGCTTTTACATATCTGATAAAGAAGCTTGTTATAAAGAAGGGGAGAGATATTATTGTGGTAAAGCCGAGAATTACAAAGTATCTATAATTCCTAATACCAGCATTTTTAGAATGATAGATAAAGCTATAGAAAGTTCAAATGGAGAAATAATTATATATGATTATTTTCTTAAAATAAGTAACAATATTTGTTATTCTAAAAATAATAGTGAAAAAAATAATGAGTGCAGTGAAGAATTAAAAAAAATAGATATAAACAACACTAAAGAGACTATGTCATTAATAAAAAAATATGGTACTATATATAAGCACACTTTTAAAGAAGGCAAAAATGATAGTTACTATTGGTTTAAAACCGAATTAAATTAATAAGAGGGGGAATCCCCTTTTTATTTTTAAATGCCCTTCCGTTACTATCTAATCTAAAAAAATATAGTTAAAATATGGTTTATAATATATAACCTTATTAAATATATAAATAAAGATATACACGCACGTTAATAACCATATTATAAATATAAATAAGGTTATAAACGTATGAAAAAATTTTAATATAATGATTTAGTAAAAAAATTTTGTATAAATTTAAGTTAAGCCAAATTTATTAAGGTTTATTACGTATAATATTTATTAATTACAATGAAATGAGATGAATATTTAGAAATTGTGTTTTAAAATAATCAAACATCTTTGTAATGCAAATTAATTTTTATCAAGAAATAACATTTCGCAAAATATATATTATGTTAACTTTGACTTCGCGAAAACACTGAAGCAATTATCTTTTTGCACTTCTAATGCTTACTGTATTATTAAATAATCTAAAATATAAAATAATTAAATAGTATTAAGCCTAAGCCAACAATCATTCCTAGATACAAATACTTATTCAAATTGTATTTTTTAGCTTTTGGCAAAATGCCTTCTATAGCAAGAGTAATCATAATTCCACCAACTAATAAAAGGATTAAACTAATTAGACTATCAGTAATAAATTTACTAAGAAATATATAAGCAAGTAAAGCACCTATTGGTTCAGCTATACCTGATAACAAAGTTTTAAAAAGAGCTTCCCTTTTAGAGTTAGTTGCATAATAAATAGGAACAGCTATACTAATACCTTCTGGAATATTATGAAAAGCAATAGCTAAAGCTAATTTAATTCCCATAGACATATCTTTATATGAACTCATAAAAGTCGCTATACCTTCAGGAAAATTATGTAATATTAAAGCAAGCATATTAAGAATTCCAAGTTTATATAAATCACTTTTTTTCATCTCAGTCTTCTTTATTATTTTTTGTAAACAATGTATTAGTATTATCCCTATTATAAACGCAATAAAAGATAATACTATCCCCTTTTCTACTCCGAAGTTTTTAAGTAAAATAAAAGTTGATTCAGGTATTAAATCAGTTATACTAATACCAATCATTATAGCTAATGAAAAAGCTAAAGAAGCAGTAATAAATTTTAAAATATTATCCTCTTTAAACTTAAAAAATATAACTAATCCTCCAAGAACAGTAGATAAACCCGCAATGGTAGATACTAGTAATGCGCCAATAATTTCCATATAATCACCATTAAAGTTTATGAATTAAAGTATTTATTTAAACCATAATAATAGTGGGAGGGAAAAGAAAATGAGAAATCAAAAACAAAATAATAAAAATAATAAGAACGAAAAGAATTCAAAAAATTGTTCAAGAAATTCTAGAAACAATGAATCTTCTAGAAGCTCTAGAAACGAAAGTAGTCGTTCAAATAGAGAGAGTCGTTAATTATAACCCTCTATTAATTAAAAAAGCCACGAATTAATGTGGCTTTTATTTTGTCATAAAAGGATGTTTATCATATTCGCTTTCTAGCTTTTCATTAGTTAAATGGGTATATATTTGAGTAGTAGATATATCACTATGGCCTAATAGTTCTTGTACGATACGAAGATCAGCCCCATTATGAAGTAAATGAGTAGCAAAAGAATGTCTTAAAATATGAGGACTAATATTTTTCTTTATACCAGCTTCTTCACATAATTTTTTTATAATTTTAAAAAAAGCTTGTCTTGTAATTTTAGTGCGCCTACTACTTATGAAGACATATTCACTAGTTTTAGTTCCGAGTAAAGCACTTCGACCAAACTGCAAATAATCAGCTAAACAATCTAATGCATAAGTATTAATTGGAATAATACGTTCTTTGCTTCCCTTTCCAAAAACTTTTATCATCTTATCTTCTAAAAAAATATTGCTCATTGTTAAATTAATAAGTTCGCTTATCCTCACCCCTGTTCCATAAAGCATTTCGAGCATTGCTTTATTTCTTTTTTCATATACAGTATTAGTTTTAATATCTAGAAGTTTATCTACTTCTTCCACAGATAGATATTCTGGTAATTTCTTTTCTAATTTAGGCATTTTAATATTTTCACAAGGATTAATAGCAATTATATTTTCTTTAACTAAAAAACTATAAAAGCTATTAAAAACAGTTAAATAATGAGCTTTGGTTCTAGCTTTTTTATTAACTAATTTACGCAAATATTCTTGGATATCTTCTCTTTTTAAATAAGCAATATTCTTATTATAAAAAATTGCTAATTCTTTTAAATCATATAAATAAGAATCTCTAGTATTTTTAGAAGTATTATATTCAGTAATTAAATACTCATTAGCATATCTTTCTAATTCTTTATTATTTTTAAAAATATCATCCATATCTTTCAATTTACTTCACCTACTTTTAAATTATACCACGAATACAAAAATTTGTGTTATAATATTTATGGTGATTATATGGAACTACTAGCAAATAAAATAAGGCCAAATAATATTTCAGAAGTTATTGGTCAAAAACATCTTATAGGGGAAAATAAAGTTCTATCCAATCTAATAAAAAATGGTAAAATATTTTCTATGATTTTATATGGTAAACCTGGTATTGGCAAAACCAGTATAGCCAATGTACTAATAAACGAATTAAATATCAGATCTAAATTTTTAAATGCCACAACAAACAATAAAGCTGATTTTGATATAGCAATAGAAGAAGCTAAAATGTATGGCGAAATGATTTTAGTTATAGATGAAATACATCGTATGAATAAAGATAAGCAAGATATATTACTTCCTCATATTGAATCTGGTTTAATAATACTAATAGGTTTAACAACATCTAACCCCTATCATAAAATAAATCCAGCAATTAGAAGTCGATGTCAAATATATGAGTTAAAAGAATTAGATAAAGAAGACATCTTATTAGGATTAAATAGAGCTTGTAGCTTTTTAGAAAATATTATTATTGAACCTAAAGCCCTAGAATATATAGCATCTTTAAGTAGTGGTGATTTCAGATCAGCAATAAACACTTTAGAAGTAGCCTACTATTCTACTAAAGAACACAAAATTACAATAGAAGATATAAAAAAAATAAATAATAAACCTGTTTTTTTTCACGATAAAAATGAAGATGGACATTATGATGTTCTTAGCGCCTTTCAAAAATCAATTCGTGGAAGCGATGTTGATGCTGCACTACATTATTTAGCGAGACTTATTGTCGCTGGTGATTTAGATAGTATATATCGTAGAATGAGTGTTATTGCCTACGAAGATATAGGTTTAGCTAATCCAGCTATGGGACCAAAAGTTATGGCAGCTATAGAAGCATCCGAATTAGTAGGATTACCAGAAGCACAAATCCCTCTTGGTGTTGTAGTTACTGAATTAGCATTATCTCCTAAAAGTAATAGTGCTTACTTAGCAATTAATGAAGCTGTAAATGATATAAATAAAGGTAATATTGGTAGAATACCAAGACATTTAATAAATCCCAGTTCTGAATATTTATATCCACATAATTATAAGAATGATTATGTAAAACAAGAATATTTGCCTGAAAAACTTAAAAATCGCAAATATTATCATAGAAAAAATAATAAATATGAATTAAATTTAAATAAATTATATGATGAAATGAGGAGCAATAAATGAATGTAAGTATAATAGGTACTGGAATATATGGTATAGCAATTGCTTTAAATATCGCCAGAAATAATCATAATATAAAAATGTGGAGTGAAAATAAAGAGTTAATTGATAATTTTCAAAAAAATCATAATTTCAAACCATTAACTGATACAAAAATACCAAAAAACATAATTGTAACAAATGATATAAAAGAAGCAATAAAAGATACAGAATTAATAATAATAGCAACAACTGCTAAATACGTAAGAAGTGTATGTGATGCAATGAAACCTATTTCCAAAAACATACCAATATGTATTGCTAGTAAAGGTGTTGAAAACGAAACATGCTCTTTCCTATCGGACATAGTATTTGATATTTTAAAATCTAAAAACATTGGTGTTATATCAGGACCAACATTCGCTATTGATTTAATAAGTGAAGAACCATGCGCTCTATCTTTAGCAATAAGCAGTAAGAAAACCGAAAAAACAGTAAAAAAAGCTTTAGCAAACCCTTTATTAAAACTACGTATAAATCACGATTTAAATGGTACTGAAATATGTGGAAGCATAAAAAATGTTATAGCTATAGCTGCGGGCATATTAGAAGGATTAGGTTATCATGAATCAACTAGATATTTTTTAATAACTGAAGCTATACATGATATTAAAGAATTACTAAAAAAACTAGAATGTAATCCCAAAACAATTTTATCATTTGCTGGTATTGGAGATTTAATGTTAACATGCTCTACTCCTAAAAGCCGTAATTATAAATTTGGAGTTGTAATAGGTCAAACTAAAGACAAAAATGCTATTAAAAAATATTTAAAAGAAAATACAACTGAAGGATATTATACCTTATTCTCAATAAAAGAACTAACTAAAAACCGAAAAATAAAAATACCAATTATAAATATAATATATGACATAGTAATAAATAATAAAAACCCTGAAGTCTTACCAGAGTTTCTTATCAATAAGAGCTAATTAGCTCTTTTTTAATATATCATTAAATACATAATTTGCAAGTAATATTCCCGCAGTAGCAGGAACAAAGATTGCACTGCCTATTACATTACCAGTATTTATTGCTTCTTCACCGCTAAAAACAACTGGTATATTCAAATCAATATTTTGTTTACGAAGTTCACTTCTTAACTTTCTAGCTAGAGGATCGTTAAACGTCTTATTTAAAGTTGTTATTTCTAATTTTTCAGGATTAAACTTTCTACCTGTACCTAAAGCTGTAATTATTTTAATATTATGAGTTTTAGCATATTTTATCAAAAATATTTTAACTAAAATATCATCGCATGCATCTATAATATAATCATAATCTTCATTTACAAAGTCATTAAAATTATCTTCATTTAAATACACATCCATAGTATTTATTTTAACATCAGGATTAATTTCCAAACACCTAGTTTTTGCTTCTTCAACTTTCAATTTACCAATATTAGTCATTTTAGCTATAATCTGACGATTTAAATTAGAAAGTGATATTACATCACCATCTATAATAGAAACATTCTTAAAACCGCTCCTAACAAGCGATTCCAAAGCATAACCCCCTACTCCACCTACTCCAATTAATAAAATTTTAGCATTTCCTATTTTTTCAATATCATTAATCGAAATTAATTCTAATAATCTATCAAACATATTCATCACCAATAACAAAATTATAGCAAATAAAAACCCAAAGGGAAAGTCTGTTTGTGATAAAATCCCGCACGCTCGCAGGTGGTAAGAAACATATATACTTCTGGATTCTGGCAAATCAAGACCAGCATTCAACTCCGTATATAATTATTCTCCCTAAACAAATCACATAGTCGGTTTTATGTGAAACAAACTATATCCTTTAGGTAATATTATTATACCACATTATTAATTTTATATTCAATATAAATACATTAAGTTTACAAAAAAGATATTTCTAACCAAAATTAGAAATATCTCCTATACCACTCATAGGATTAAATTCTTCATTACTGTCTGTACTAGCATTAGTTTGTTCAATAGATTGATTAGTAATATTATTGTTATTATCATTACTAGCATTTATATCAGCTTCTAAATTACTAGTTGGAACGCCTTCTGTAACATAATTATTTTGAATCGGTGTAGGATTAATTCTTGGTTTTAATTCTTCACTCCAGCAACCACTTACATTACAGTTCGTACTATAAGGCATAGGATCAGGCATAGCAAGTTTACTAATCATAGGTATTTTAAATGCTGAACCAAACACAACACAATTACCTGGTTGTAATATTTTCATTTTTTCTATTACATCTGCACTAATATTAGGAAGCATTTCCTCAATATATTTAATATCTTTAGGATGAGTCATTTTAAAAATAAGAAAATTCGAACATTGAGCAATAACAGTATCACTAATTTCCACTGGTCTTTGGCTAATTATATCAAGAATAACACCATATTTACGACCTTCTTTAGCAATACGATCAAATATATTATAACCTAATAAGAATGTATCTGTATCTTGTTGAATGTATCTATGCGCTTCTTCTAAAAATAAATGAAATGGTTGACTTGCTCTATTAGTTAAACTTTTAGCATAATCAAATAATAATTTAGATATAATTTTTACAATTACTTTAGCATAAACATCGTCAATATCTTCCAAATTAATATTAACTATTTGAGCCTTAGTATTACCCATAGTACATAAATTATCAATAAATTCTTCAATACCCATATATTTAGAACCATCAAAGTAATTATTAACTTTACCAGCTATAATAGTATTAAGTCTAACTTGCAATATCATTGCCTCATTATACATCATTTGATTTCCTTGGAATCCCTCACTAATCAAAGTAAACTCTAAAGCATTAGCTAAATCTTTCAAAGTATAATAAGCTTCTTTTGGAACATTCATTTCTACAATACTCTCATCAATATGTTTTAAAATATATTCAGTAATTAAAACTGATTCTCCAAAGTTACCATTACTATCTATTTCAAAGCACTCACTGAAACTTCTTGTATATCCAAGTCCTGGAATAACCGAATCAAAATTAAATTCTTTAGTATGGCAAACCTCAATAACCTTAAAAATTTCATTCTTTTTATAGCTAGTAGTCATATTACTAAATAAAATAGCAATTAAAGCTTTAGCAATCAAATGATTTTTATATTTAGTAACTTCTTCCCCATCACTAGCAAAAATTTTAGCATATTTAATACTTCTTTCCAATATAGGTAACTGAGAATGAGTACCAGCTTGAAGTAGCAAAGCTATATCATCAAGGGTAAGTAAATTAACAGGTATCTTAAGCAAATAATCAGATTGTTCAGTAGGATTAGTTGTAATAAATTTATAATTATAATTTGGATTAATTTTATTTAAAGAACTAAAAGCATTTTTATATTCACCATAAGCATCAAAGAAAAACATATTAGCATTTCCAATAGTAGTTTTAGGATTACTAAAAATATTTTGAATAATTCTAGAAACACCACAAGATTTACCAGCACCACTATTACCGAATATAGCTAAATGATTAGAAAATAGACTATTAACATTAGGACATATATTAAAACCTTTATATGTAGCATTTTCTCCCAGTTCAAAAGTTTTATCATTTAAAACGCCAACTAATTCTAACAATTCAGTCCCATTTATAATACGTATTTTACTAGATAGCAAAGGTTTACGAATAACACCATTTATATATCTATTATTCGTATATTCGCCTAAAAAACGAATTTTAATTTCACTATCATTAAGTTCAACTACTTCACCAAGTATTCTTTGATCCTTATCTTCAAATATAACATGAATATTCATAAGATCAGCAGTAATAGTATCTTTACTTATATTTTCAACATGAGCTATATTATCACTAATATACAAAATCTTTCCAAATATCATTCTATCAACCTACTCTTATCTTAATAATTATAACATAATCCCAAGTTAAAAAAAAGATAGAAAACTTCTGTTTTTAAAATTTTAATAACCGGTTTTCTTTATAGTATTTAGAATTTTTCACAAAAAAATGACTGATAATTCAGTCCATTTTAAATTTCTATATTACTAATACTAGATCTTTTATATTCTTCACAAGCATTATCTAAGTCTTTAATAAAAGAATTTATTTCTTCTTCATTGTTAAGCCTTGCCCCACTAGCGTATTTATGACCACCACCATTATATTTAGCAGCAACTTCATTAATAACTGGACCATGTGATCGAATGCTTACTTTATATCCATTATTTTTCATATCCTCAGTCACAAAAGTCCAAACTAATACCTCTCTAATAAAGTTAAAACTATTAATTAAATTAGAAGGAGTAGCTAAATCAACATGATATTCTTTTATTTTATTATTAGGAATAATTATATAGCCCAAACCATTTTCTGTAACTATTAAATTTTCAGCGATATAACCTTGGAATCTAACTTCATCAATACTTCTATCATACAAATAATTATATAAATGAGTAAAATCTACTTTACTTTTGATTAATAAATCACTAACAACTTTAAAAGTTTTAGGTGTAGTATAAGAAAGCAAAAACCTATCACTATCAGAAACAATACCTAAATATAAATTACCAGCAATCTTAGTATCTAATTTAAGTGGTGTATTAAGAATTAGCTCCGCGATTAATTGACATGTTGAACAAGAAGATTCTTCAGTCCAATCAACTGGCCCTTTAATATCTTCAGCTGGATGGTGATCAATCTTCAAAATTTCTTTATATTTTAAACCTTCTATACCATCAACTCTATGTAAATTTGGAACATCTAAAACAATTAATAAAGAATCTTTATATATCTCGTTATCTATTTTATCAAGAATACCATAATATTTAAATTTTGATACTCCGAGTCCTACCGCATAAACTTGTTTGTTAGGGAAAGTCAAACGAATAGAGTCACGAAGAGCAGTTTGACTAGCTATTGCATCGGGATCAGGACCAATATGTCTTGCTATTATAATTTGATTATATTCTTTTATTTTTTTATATACTTTTTTATAAATATTACTATTAATTACATTCACCATCTTTAATCAAATCATAAGTATCAAGAGCTATCATAAGTTCTTCATTAGTTGGAATAACATAAACCGGAACTTTTGATTCTTCAATCGAAATACACCCTTCATTAACATCTAAATAGCTTGCAATTTCCATATTTTTTTCTGAATCAACGTAAATACCTAAACATTCTAATTTTCTTAGCACATCTTCTCTAAATTCGCGAGCATTTTCTCCTACGCCTGCAGTAAAAATTAAGGCATCAACATTCCCTTCAAGTTTGACATAATATTTCGCAATATAATCAACAATTCTATCAATATATATATTATTAGCTAAAATAGAATCAGTTTCTCCTGCAGCAATACCTGCTTCAATATCTCTATGATCACTATATTTTCCACTTAAACCCAATAATCCACTTTCTTTATTTAAAATAGAATCTATTTCATTTATATCTTTACCACTTTGTTTCATATAATAAGGAATTATAGAATAATCAATATCTCCACATCGTGTTCCCATAACTATACCAGCATTAGGTGTAAATCCCATAGTTGTATCAAAACATTTACCATCTTTAACACAGCAAATAGATCCACCCGAACCTATATGACAGCTAATAATATTAACGCCTTTTTGGCCTAACATTTCTTGAACTCTTTTTGTAATATATTTGTGACTAGTTCCATGAAACCCATACTTTCTTATTTGATATTTTTCATACCATTCTTTCGGAACAGGATATAAAAAAGCTTCTTCGCTCATTGTTTGATGAAATGCAGTATCAAAAACAACAACCATAGAAATATTAGGGACAACTTCTTTAAATGCTCTAATGCCTAATACATGAGCTGGATTATGAAGAGGTGCTAAATTAGAGTTTTCATCCAAATATTCAATTACTTCATCATCAACTATTACACTTTTTGTATAGCGCCCTCCATGAACTATTCTATGACCTATACCATCAATCTCATCTAAAGTTTTAATTATTTTATTATCAATTAATTCTTTAATCAACAATTCAATAGCAGCTTTATGATCTCTCATATCCACTTCTTTTATTATTTTAGAGCCATTGATTTTTAAACTATACACTCCATTAGCAAGACCAATTTTCTCAAAATATCCACTTATCAATTCTTTTTCCTCTGGAAGTTCTATTAAATTAAACTTTAATGAAGAACTACCTGCATTTACTGTTAATATTTTCATAATATCTCTCCTTATAATCATTATACAAAAAAAAAGATACTTTTACTATCTTTTTTATCTCTTTTTTTGTAGAATTCTATGCATTTGACTACCTAGCTCTTCTTTAGGTATATTTTGCATCAATCCATTATAGGTATTATCAATTTCTCCATCCACTGTATAATAATATATTTGGCAACATTTTAAATCTTTAACAATCCAAATTGGTTTAGTTGGCCTAATTCCCATATGCCAGTAGCCTTTATAGCCAATAGAACCCATTCCAGCTGAACAATGCACATGTAAACCATTTCTTCCAAGTGAACTACGACCACTCATCATAGGAATTAAGTTATTGGTTTCCGTCCATTCATTAGTTCTAGCTAAATATATTTCTTCTGGATACATCCACATACCATCTTCTAAATTTACTTTTCGATAAGGATTATCAGCTTTAATATCTAAAACTGGTTCTGTATAAATTCCAATAGATTCATTTAACGTTAAATTTACTGAATTAGGATTTATTACTATTTTCTCAGTATCATCAATAAAAATATCAGGATTATCACCTTCCATACGTCTTCTAATTTCATTACCACTAAGCATCCCTGAAGTATATGAACCATATGTTATTCCACTAGAAACTTTTAAATCATTAGAAGTATCTAAACTCGGAAAGAATGTTAAATTTCCAACTCGTATATCAGGATAAATAACAGTTGGTTTAGTAGCTACAATACTAAGAAGCATATTTCCATTATATCCATCATATTTATAACCACTATTAAGTTCAACACTTACACCTAATAAAGACATAGCAACTTTACCATGTAACGCTGGTATAAAACCATGTGTTTCAACACTTTCAGTTGTTTTTGTAAGATATACTTTATAAGGTTCTAAAAGTAATCCTGTCTCTGGAATTTGAACCCTTTTAAGATAAAATGGTTTATCTTCCATCACTTCTTTTAAATAAACATCAGCCATTCTAGAATCCAATATTTGATAATCATAAACATAAAGATAATTTCCCATACTTACATCAATACTATTAGGTTTCTTCATCGCATTTCCATTTAAATTATCAATTACAATATTGCCTAATTGCATTTGTCTTTTTATTTCATTAGTACTTAGCATTTTCTTCTCACCCTACCATTACCATATTCTTCACTTAATCTAGATTCTGTTGGCTCGATTTGGCCAAAATACTTACCACGATATAATATATCTCCTTCTCCAATTAAAGGATTGTAATACAAAGTTCCAATAAACATATGAGGAAATAAGCGAACCGGAACAGAACCTTCAATTTCTAAAGTCCATGTACCTTCAAAACCGTTATCGCCAAAACCTGCTGTAATATGAGATTTTAATCCTAATACTGCAAGTCTATCATCTTCATTTAAAACTGGCACAAAACCATAAGTTTTAGTAAATTCAAATGTTGCTCCTATGTAACAAACTCTAGGCATTATAACAAACCCACTTTCAGGAATAGGATATTCCTCAATTGGCATAGGATTTCTTACATCTAACGATGGTGAATCATATATTTTAATCGAATCACCCAAAGTAACATTTATAAAATTTTCACCAAGTTTGTCTTGAGCGCCATCTACATAAATAGACCCACGTTCCATTTCTTTATTTATCGCATAATGATTTAACATTTCTTAACCTCCCTAAATAAATTTTAACAATAATTAAATAAAAAAGCAACAAACTTTACATATATTTTAGCAATTACTTTTATTTAATATCAAAGTATATTATAATTATATTTAATGGTGATTATATGAGAAAAGTTGTAGCCCACGGAACGTTTGATATTATTCATTATGGTCATGTAAACTATTTAGAGAAAGCTAAATCTTTTGGAGATTATTTAATAGTATTTGTAACAAGCGATAAAGAGTGCATTAGACATAACAAAACAAATTATTTTGATGAAAATATTCGTTTAAGAATGATTAAATCATTTAAATGTGTTGATGAAGTTATATTAAGAGATACTAATTTAGTTGATGCTTTAAAAACAATTGACTACGATATTTTTGTAACTACTGATTCATTCTTTAAAAATCATAGCGAAATAGCAAAACCGACTATAGTTTTAGAAAGAACAAAAGATATATCTAGCTCTTTAATAAAAGAATATTTAAATAAAGAAGAAAAATAATTATTTTTTACTAGCATTTAAAACCAATCCTACACTAAATAATGATACTAATAAAGAAGATCCACCATAAGAAAAGAAAGGTAAAGTTACTCCTGTAACTGGTATTAATCCTACAACAACTGCTAAATTTAAAGAAGCTTGAATAAAAACACCAAAAGCTAAACCAAAAACCAAATATTTTGTAAATAAATCACTTGATTTTAGTCCTATTTTAACCATTCGATAAAACATAAAGAAAAAGAAAGAACAAACTATTATTACTCCTAAAAACCCAAATTCTTCACTTATAATCGAAAAAATAAAATCAGTTTGTGGTTCAGGTAGATAAAAGTGTTTTTGTCTTGAGTTTAAGAAACCTTGACCTAACAAGCCACCAGGTCCTATCGCATATAAGCTTTGAATAATTTGATATCCAGCCCCTAAAGGATCACTCCAAGGATTTAAGAAAGACACAATTCTTGCCATTCTGTATGGTGCAGCTATAATAAGCCCTACTATTCCGGCTAATCCTAAAATACCTAGTTTAACAAAAAAAGAAATTTTAAGACCTGATATAAAAATAAGACATATCAAGGTAAGCGCAATAACCATTGCTGTTCCAAAATCTGGTTCTAACATAATAAGCAAAAAGAATACACCTATAACAATAAAAATAGGTAAAGCCCCTTTTTTTACATCCTTCATATTTCTTTGATTTCTTTCCAAATATTTAGCCGTATATATAATAAGACCTATTTTAGCAAACTCACTAGGTTGAATTCCAAAACCACCTATACCAAACCAGCTTCTAGAGCCGTTTCTAACACTACCTATACCTGGTATTAAAACAAGTGTAAGAAGTAAAAAACATATACTTAAAATTAAATTAGATTTTTTCTTTAAAAATTCTAGATTTATTTTCATCGCAATATTCATAATTATTAAGCCTACAAAGAAAAATAAAGCTTGATGTTTAACATATTTAAAAGCATCATGAAATTTAAATTCTGCCCATATTGAACTAGCTGAATATATCATTATAATACCGAATATACTTATCAAAACAACTGATATTAAAAGCAAATAATCAACATGTTTTTTCTTCATAACACCACCTATTTAACATTATGTAACAATTCCAAAAAAATGAATTATAATACTTTTATAGCAAAATAAAAAAGTGAAAACCGTTCAGTATCACATTAACATAAGTTTAGTTATATTTTAGCCTTTTTACCTTGATTACATTCATGACATAAAGTCTGTAAATTACAATCTACTGTTTTTCCGCCTTTAGAAACAGGAATAATATGATCTACTTCTAATTTAGCCCCATCTAATTGGGTCCTTCCACAAATTTGACATCTAAAACCATCTCTTTTTAATATATCATATCTCTTGCTATTTGTCATTAATGCTCTTTGATACTTAATACTTTCTTTATATAAATTCTTTTCACTTATTCTTTCAAATATTTCATTTAAGCCATTAAAATCAATTAAATAATCCTTAGCATAATAATTTCTGCCTGCTGGAGAAATATAAAACACTCTAACTATAATTTTCAAATTAATAATAGGATTAATTTTTATACTATGTACTGCTTGAGACTCTATTTCAACATAACTTGACTTTGATAAAAAATAAACCTTTCTTCGGACATTTTCATAACTTACACCCTTAAAGTTAGTATTTAATTCTTTTAAAAAGCCTTCATACATATTATAGTTAAAAATATTTTTTTCTATAGAAAAAGCTAACTTTTTCCATGTTTCTAAATCACTTTCAATTATATCACACATATAATTCATAACCGAATCTAAAGAACATCTATTTCTATAAACTTGAAGAGAATTACATTCACATTTATAATAAAAATCACTATTTACTTTTATAAAAAAATCCTTATATTTTTCATTCAATTTTAATACATTTAAGTAATATAGACTATTATTCTTTATGCTCTTCTTAACCAGGAAAATATTTATAACAGATAACACAAGCATTAATATCAAAAATAAAATACACCATATCCAAAGTACAAAAATTATAGCATCACCCATTACACAAACCTCTTATCTTAACAAGATTATACTATTAAAAAGAAAAAAATTCAAGAATATTAAAAACAGCCTTAGCTGTTTAATTTTTTATTTAAAATTTCTTTAGTTAATACTGGGTTAGCTTTCCCTCTTGTTTCCTTCATAACTTGCCCTACAAAATAATCAAAAAGATTAGTTTTACCATTATGATAATCATCTATTTGTGCTTTATTATTACCTAAAATATTATCAATCAAACTAATTAGAGTATCAGCATCACTAATTTGAGCATTATCACTACTCAAGAAGTCTTTAACTTCTTTTTTAGTTTCTAAAACTTTATTAAAAATCTCTTTTGCTTGTTTATTACTAATAACTCCACTATTTATAGCATCTATTAAATCTTTTAAACGTTTAGGATTAATATAAAAGTCTTTAATATCTATTTCTTCATTATTTAAATATCCCATAATACTAGTAGTTATCCAATTACTAGCCATCTTAGCATCAATACCTATTTTAACACATTCTTCAAAATAATCAGATATATCTTTATTTTTAACTAATACTCCTGCATCATAACTGCTTAAACCAAGACTTTCTATATAATTATATTTTCTTTCTAAGTGTAATTTAGGTATTTCACTTTTAATCTCACTCAACCATTCTTTAGTTATTCTATATTTAGGAATATTTGGTTCTACAAAATACTTATAATCTATCGCATCAACTTTGCTACGCATACGAATAGTGCTCATAGTCTCCTCATTCCAACGTCTAGTTTCTTGTTCGACCTCAGAATATCTGCCTTGTTCTTTTAACTCTGTTTGTCTTTTAATCTCATAATTTATAACATCTTGAACTCCACTAATTGAGTTAACATTTTTTACTTCAACACGCGTTCCAAAATCTTTAGCATCTTCATCCATTATTGAAACATTAACATCACAACGAACTTGTCCTCGTTTAGTATCTGCATCACTTACATCCATATAACGATACATTTGAATAATATGATTTATAAAAGCTACTGCTTCTTCAGCTGAATGTAAACATGGCTCTGTAACAAGTTCTAAAAGCGGTACTCCACATCTATTATAATCAATTGTTGAAGTATCAAAATAATGATCCAAGCTAGCTGTATCTTCTTCTAAATGTACATCATGAATTAAAACTGGAATTAACTTATCATTAACTTCTATTTCTATTTTACCATTAACACCTACTGGACTATCCATTTGGGTAATTTGATATCCTTTAGGTAAATCTGGATAATAATAGTTTTTACGATCAAAATACATATATTCTGGTTGTGAACAATTAAGGGCTAAGCTTACCTTTAGTGCATCTTTAACACATTTTTTATTTACTACTGGTAAAGTACCAGGAAAAGCCATATCTAAAAGTTGAATATTACTGTTAGGAGTTTCATTATAAGAGTTAGCAGCACTTGAAAAAACTTTAGAGTTACTCTTCATTTCACAGTGCATTTCTAGTCCTATAACAGCGATTTGTTTTTTCATTAGTTTGCCTCCTTAGCAATTTGATTTTTACATGGCATTTTTGATTCTAAAGCATAAGCAAGGTTTAAAACATTCTCATCATCATAACAATTTCCAGTTATATTAACACCAACTGGTAAATCATTTACAAAACCATTTGGAATCGTAATAGAAGGAAAACCACCAAAATTCCCAATTTGTAAATGATCTTCTAAAGCCATCGCCTCTCTACTAACCTTATCAATAGAGCCATCTAATAATTTAGCAGAACCACAGCTAACAGGTAAAATTAGCCCATCATATTTTTCAAAAAATTCCTTCATTAAATTTACAATTAAACGACGAAGTTTTTGAGCATTTTTAAAGTATCTCTCTTGATTCTCTTTTTGCAAAACATAAGAACCAATAACCAAACGTCTTTTAATTAATGGTGAAAAACCTTCAGTACGATAATCAATCATCATATCATTAATATTTTTTTTATCACTTCTAGGCCCATAAATAATACCTGTTAAATTAGAAAGGTTACTAGTAGCTTCAGCACAAGAAATTACTACATAAACTGAACCAATTGCATTCAATATTTCTTGGTCAATACTTTCTCCAGATACTTCAATACCTAATTCCTTACATAACCATAAAGTTTTATGAAAGTTTTCCAGATGCTCTACTAGTTCTTTACTAGGATTATTATAATTATTTATATCACAAAGTTCTTTAATATAAAATAGTTTTTTACCTTTAACATCTCCTGTCAACGCATTTTTTAAATGCATATTACTTGAATCCCATGTTGTCATATCATGAGAATCTTTGCCTTTCATAACATCAGTTACAATTGCCGCATCTTCTACATTTCTTGTAAGAACCCCAACAGTATCTAAACTAGAAGCAAAAGGAAAAAGGCCAAAACGACTTATCATTCCATAAGTGGGTTTATACCCTACAATTCCACAGTAAGCCGCTGGTTTACGAACTGAATCTCCTGTATCACTTCCAAGCGCAAAAGGATAAACGCCTGCCGCAACTGCACAAGCAGAGCCAGCACTAGACCCAGCGCACATTCTAGTTATGTCCCAAGGATTTTTTACTACACCTGTATGACCTGTTGTACCAGTTCCACCTAAACCAAATTCATCTAATACCGTTTTATTAGTAATTACAGCGCCAGCATTTAATAACTTCCCAACAGCTGTTGCATTAAATATTGGAACATAATTGTTTAATGTATTAGATGAACCAGTAGTTAAGATATCTTTAGTAGAAAAATTATCTTTTACCCCAAATGGAATACCGGATACTAAACTATCTGTTACATCAGTACCTTTAGCATCAGCAATAATAGATACAAAAGCATTATACTTCTCTTGTACTTCTCTAGACTTATTTAAAGATTCATTCACTAATTCAGCACTTGTTATAGTTCCATTTTCTAAAGCTTTATGAATTTCTAATATACTTTTATCTACCATTTATTCCACCACCTTTGGCACTTCTATTTCTCTGCCTTCCGTTGCTCCAGCATTTCTTAAAACATCCTTTAATTCAATAGATTCTTCAGATATATCATCTCTTAAATCTACTACAAAATCATCTAATGCGTGGGTCATAGGTTCTAATTTATCTATACCATCTATTTTATTAATTAAATCAATAGTTTTATCAATAACTTCAAATTCATCCAATACCATTTGATTTTCTTCACCTGTTAAGTTAAATAACAATTTATTAGCATAACTATCAACCATTTCTTTTGTAAATTTACTCATCTAAGGTCTCCTTTTTTACTCTTTGTCTTAAAAATTCAACATCCGTCTCATCATAACTTACAATATTCCCATTTGGGGATTTTATCCTAATACCAACTTTAAGATTAACAGGACAAAACTTCCCATCTCTTGTATCATATACATAAGTCCCTTTTTTAGATACTTCATTTACTAGCCAAACCAGTTGTTCTTTAATACTTAATTCTGGCACTTTTAAATCAAGGATTTCTGCTATTTTTTTTATAGTCGCTCCCATAAAAATTGATATTCCAGTCTCTTGGAAAATGTATATTCGATCTCTTCCACCATTTTCCACATAAGAACTAATTAAGGATCCCATTTCGGAATTCTTGGATTCTTCTTCTATGTCAAATAGTATTCCTTTAAAAAATTCATCTTTAAATTTTTCACGTGGAAAAGCAAGCAAAACAGCAAAATTATCATCAATAATTTGCCATTCTGAATCAGTACAGACTAAAGCTCTATTTTGTAAAAATGGTGAAGCATATTCATATTCTATAGATTTCTTATTTAAATCTTTATCTATGTAAGATTTCTTCTCATCACAAGTAATAATAGCATAACCACAACTATAACTACCAGGAACAACATTCCCAAATTCTTCAGGCAAGTAAAATATTTTACCACTAATTCCATCAATATATGCATAGTGACCATTTACAGTTACTAACAATCTATCATCACAAAATCCCAATCCACAATATTCAGTATTATCAGGAATTTTGTCAAACACTTTCCCGTCTTCTCGAACTACTTTTACAATATTATTATGGTGCCATAATATAGCATAACCATTTTCAAATTTTCCATTTTCCTCAATATTAGACCTTTTAATTCTTAATGGCGTACTATTAATTTTATTAAAAACATCTTTAATTAATTCTGGTAAAAGCAGACACATATATCTGTCTTCACAAACATTACCATAAAATCGATCAGTTTCTACATAATATACCAATTCATATCCAAACATAATTTAACCTCCTTAATTAATATTCACAGTTACCCGGTGTTCTAGGAAATGGTATAACATCACGAATATTATCTACTCCTGTAAGATACATAATTAATCTTTCAAAGCCCATTCCAAATCCAGAATGAACACATCCCCCATATTTTCTTAAATTTAAATACCAATCGACTACTGCCAAATCTACACCCATTGATTTAGCTCTCTTAATTATAGTATCATAATCTTCTTCTCTTTGGCTTCCGCCCATAAGTTCCCCTGCGCCAGGAACTTCAAGATCAACTGCTGCAACAGTTTTACCATCACTATTTTCTTTCATATACCAAGCTTTAATATCTTTAGGCCAATTTGTAATAAATACTGGACCATTAAAATATTCTGTAATATATCTTTCGTGTTCTTTAGCAATATCTTCCAAATAATCTGGTTCAAATTCCCATTTTACATTTGCTTTTTTTAATATATCCACGACATCTCGATGGGT
>CAOJKG010000001.1 GCA_948437815.1 uncultured Mycoplasmatota bacterium | reverse complement strand
CAAATGAGTTAATTGACAATTTTATAAATTGTTGCACTTGATTTGACAAATTATCGACAAATAAAAAAAGACTAGATTATCTAGCTCTACCAATATCTTCAGAAATTTCTCCAGTTGCAGTAACTTGATTTTCTGTATTGATTACATTATCTTCTTTTTTTTCATCTCTATGAAATCCTCGTCCACCTTTCATAGCACCAGAATTAGCTATTAAATCAGCTGGAGCATTTTTATAAGTCTCATTAAGAGCATCTAATTTTACGCTTTTTCCTAAAAGTGCCTGTTGTGCACCAACAATTGCAAAATGGTCATAAGCATAGCATCCTTCATATCCACGAGCCGAAGGACAACAATATACTAAATTACTATTAACATAAATTTCTTCTATCGCAACTTCAGAATCTACAAATGATAATGACCTATTGCCAATAATAATTCTATCAAAAGGAACTATTAATCTCAACGTTCCAGAAACCTCTTCAAGTTTTCCTAAATTCCAATAAACACAACGAGCTTCTGCATTTAGATATTTCTCTAAAAAATTCATTTGTCGTTGCATTAATTCAAATGTTATTTCTTGTGACATATACATCCTCCTCTACAATATCAGTATAGCATATTAATTAATTTTATTCTACTATATTTACACAAATTTAACCAATAAAAAACTAGAGTATAATAAATAAGTACAAAATAAACAAAAATTACATTATTTATCAATTTCTAGATTTTTTATCATCATTATTTGATACATAATTTATAGTTCTTTTAACAGCATCAATTAAAAACTTTTTATCAAAGCCAAAATAATCATAACCTCGAAGACAAGAATTGAAATATGGCAAAGAAGGCAAATAATAATTATATCTAGGCCTCATTATATAAACCATAGCACTTATAGAATTTCCAGCCAAATCTAAATCTATCCACTCTTTAGAGTAAAGCATTGGATATCCTTCATATTTATCTAATCGTATTGAATCAAAATAAGAAAGTTCAAATATTGCAACTGGAACAGTACTTCCTAATTCCTCTTCTAATGTTAAATAACTATATTCTTCGTCATCCCCTTTAAATACTAAAGATTTATTCAATAACAGACTAGTTCCTAAAAGTTTAGCACTAGGACATCTCTCAATAAACTTTCCTAAATTCAAATTGCTTCCATAAGCTATATAATATATTGATTTCATTTTCTTACAAGTTCCCTAGCAACCTTTACTTCACGATCTTCACAAGTTTCAAAATTTCTAACATATTGCCTCATAAAATATATTTTATCTTGATTGTTATCGAAAATCAAATCCACTAATTCTGCCATATCACGAAGTAAGATTTGACTACATTGTTCTAAATAAGCTCTCTCACTTAAACATTGTTGTTCTAATTGCTTAAGCTTATAATTTAAAAAATCTTCATCTAAATTATTACTAGCAGCCGCGAGCACCATATGACTTACAGCATTTATATCATTTTGAATTATAGTCTCTTCAGTAGTAGAATTAAAATTTCTAAACTCTATTGTATTCATATTAACAATAGCTTTTAAAAAATCCAAACTACGTAAATTAATCGCATTTTTCTTAATATCATATATTTGTTTATAAAAAGCTCTACTGGCCATTAAACTTCTATTTTGATCTAAATCATGTATAGTACCTAAAAATGACAAACCAACAGGCTTAGCATAACTAAATAATGTACGTCTAGCATTTATTTTATCTCCAAAACCAAAACGAATTAAAACACGTTCATAAATAGTATATAATTTAGCAAATCTACGCCAAGCATCAATATTTTCTCCTAAAATATGAGCGCCAATATGAATATGTAAACCAGAATTATGTCTTGTATCTGCTTTGGTGGACTTCAAATATTGACAAATTGTTTGTAAATTCTCCCAAGTTTTTCTTTCATCAAGTAAACGTGGAGATACAGCTTCACCCCCTGAAACTAAAGTTTCATCGTCCACTGATTTCCAATTTAAATTTTGTTTTTTAAGAAAGTCTGCAAAATTCTTCCTTTCAGTACCTTCATATTCAAGTTCTATACCAAATCGAACTTTTCTTTCTAAATTCAAACTATCACGATACTCTAAAAAAACACTATCCAATTCCTGTGATAAAAGTAACAAATCTATTGCACTTAATTTTGCAAATTCATTATTTGCAGCCAAATTAACATTTTGAAGTTGCATAGTATCCCCCCCTAATTCCCTTTTTATATGATATAATCATACCACAAAACAATAATTTTGTCAAATTCAATACAAACTATAATTCGCTATTATTTTATTTTTAAAACAACAAAACTCTCTAAATGATAACTATAACTAAACATATCTAAAACTTTATAATTAGTAATTTCATAATCATTTTCTAATAATTTTAAATCACGCATTAAAGTATTCGCATCACATGAAACATAAATAATTTTTTTAGGCAACTTATTTTTTATAAACAAAATAGTATTTTTATCTAAACCACTTCTAGGTGGATCTATTATTAAAGTATCAAAATCATTTTTAATTTTATTAATTATTTTAGAAGTATCCCCAAGTATAAACTGAATATTATTTTGCTTATTAATTTTAGCATTAAATAATCCATTTAAAACTGCATTTTTTACAATTTCAACACTTATAACTCTCCTAGCTTTTTTACTAGCGACTATTCCAAGAGTCCCAACCCCACTATATAAATCGAGTACTATATCATTTGGTGTTATTTCTTCATTTATAAACTCAAATAATAAAGAACAAATATAATGATTAATTTGAAAAAAAGAATTAAAGCTTACTTTAAATAAGAATCCACCTATTCTTTCATAAAAGAAATTATCTCCATAAATAGTTTTATTATTATAAACAATCCCTACTAATTTAACTAATTCTTTTAATCTATCAATTTCAATATTATAATTATCATTAGGACATTCAATTATAAGTAAAACTTCCTTATTTGAATTAACTCTAACTATTAAAGAACCATTTTGAACATTTAACAATTTAAAATTCTTAATGATTTTATTTATTTCTTGATTAGCAACAAAGCATTCAATTATTTCTACGAGCTCATGAGTTTTACTTTTATAATACCCCATTTTTCCATCAACTATTTTTAAACTAACTTTATTTCGATAATTGATTGGATTTTGATTTTCAACTATTTCAATATTACCCTTATATTTTATTTTATTCTTAAATATTAATTCCTCTACTTTTTTAAGTTTATAGTCCAAAGTATCATTATAAGAATAAAACATTAAAGAACACCCACCACAAATATTAAAATAAGGACATAATGCTTTTATTCTTTTATCACTTTTCTTTATATATTCTAAAACTCTCGCTTTCATATATTTATTTTTATCTTCAAGTTTTTCTATTTTAACAACTTCTCCTGGTAGAGCATTTTCTACAAAAACAACTTTTTCATTAATATGAGCAATACCTAACCCAAAATGGTCTAAAGATTCTATTGTAACTATTTCCATTTTTACATCACAAAAGTATTATAACATCTTTACATAAATTTAGGAAATATAAATTGAGAAAATATTAAAAATATAGTATAATCTATATTAGAATAGGTGATACTTAATATGAAAGAATTTGATTTTGAAAAAACTTCTATTGTTGATATAGTAAATATAATAATTGTCGATGCTATAAAAAGAAAAGCCAGTGATATTCATTTTGACCCTTCAAGAAATTCATTAATGGTTAGAATAAGAATAGATGGAGAATTACAAGATTATGCTAAAATCCCTAATATGTTAAAGAAAAATCTTATTACTAGAATAAAAATAATAAGTGGTATGAATATAACTGAAACTAGACTTCCTCAAGATGGAGCGATTAAAAATATAGTTGATTCTTATAATCTTGATTTACGTGTATCATCACTTCCTGTTGTTGATGGCGAAAAAATTGTTATTCGTATTCTTGATTATTCTATGAGTTTAAAAGGTTTAGAAAACTTAGGTTTTTCCGAAAATAATCTAAACAAAATTAATAAAATGATATCTAAACCCAATGGTTTAATTTTAGTAACAGGTGCAACAGGTACTGGTAAATCAACAACTGTCTATGCTCTTCTTCAAAAATTAAATAGCAAAGAAAGAAACATAATCACTGTTGAAGACCCCGTTGAAATGAAAATCGAAAATATTAATCAAGTTCAAGTATTAAGTGATATTGGTCTAACTTTTTCTCATACTTTAAGAAGTATTTTAAGACAAGACCCTGATATTATAATGGTTGGTGAAATAAGAGATAATGAAACAGCTCGTATTGCTGTACGTGCTAGTATTACTGGTCACTTAGTATTATCAACAGTTCATACTAATAATTCCCTAACTACTATCGAAAGATTAATTGATATGGAAGTAGAAAGATATTTATTAGGTTCTGCCCTAACTGGAATCATTTCTCAAAAACTTGTAAAAAAGCTTTGTCCAAGATGTCGCAGTACAAGACCTACAAATGAATATGAAAGAAATTTAATAAAAAAACATTTAGGTATTACTGTTCCCGAAGTTTATATACCTGTTGGTTGTAAATATTGTAATCATGGATTTATTGGTAGAATTGCTATTCATGAAGTATTAACAATTAATGAAGATATTAGAGATGCTATAACATCCAATATGAATCGTAAAGAATTAAAAAAATTAGTTTACAATTCTAAAGAAGATATCACTACAATGTTTGAAGATGGATTAAAAAAAGCTATTGAAGGACTAACTACCATGGAAGAAGTTTTAAAAACAATTGATACTTCCTCTACTGAAGAATTAGAAATTTAAAAAGAAGAACATTAATTAATTGTTTCTTCTTTTTTCATACTTTTATTTTGTAAATCTTTGCCATATAAGCACCCACAATAATCTTGTCGATACAAATCATACTCTCGAGCAAATTCTATACTTTTTTTATAACCATCATTCTTTTTAAAATCACCATAAATATACTTAATATTTAATTTATTAGATATATCTTCCCCTATTTTATTTATAATCTGACTATTTTTATGAGGACTAACAGTTAAAGTTGTTCCAAAATAGTCGAAATTATTTTCTAAAGCTTTTTTAGCTGTATTTTCTAATCTTAAATAGAAACATTTGGAGCATCTAGCTCCACCTTCTTTTATTTGCTCGATATTATCAACTATATCTTTATAATCCTCATTATTATAATCACAATCTATAAATTCAAGTTTATTCTGACTATTCTCATTAAACTTTTGAATAAATTTTATTTGTTCATTTTTTCTTTTTAAATATTCCTCAAATGGTTCAATATTAGGATTATAATAATAAATAGTAATTATAAAATAATCTTTTAAAAAATCTATTACTTGTGTTGAACAAGGACCACAACAACTATGAAGTAATAGTTTTGGTTTATCATTAAATGTTTTTACCAAATCCAATAATCTATTTTTATAATTAATCTTCTCTTCCATCATTATCACTATCCCCTGCATTTTCATCATCTTTTTTATCATCATCATCTACATCAGTATCTTGATTTTCAAACTGTGTAAAAAGACTATTATTACTATTATAACTATCCAAATATAAAGTACCTCTAGCATCTCCAATAGTTCCCATAACTTTTTTATAATCATTCAATCTTTTCATATTAAGTGTATTAACATAAACTAAATTAGTATCATTCATACTAAGCAAAAAGCGATTATTATCAATAACAATATCTCCTGCTATATCTGGATTATATTTTATCTCATTAATCATCCCTATAATATCATTATCAATAATACTAAAAGCTTTTATAAAATTCTCTAACAAATCATTTGGTACATAATTAACAAGAGTTGGAATACCTAAATATTTATTACTTGGACTAACTCTTTTCATATTACTAAGAACAATTTTCTCTTCATTTCTATTATAAAAAAGTGGTTTTGCTTCCTCAACAGTTATAATTATTTTTCCCCAGATTTTCTTTTTTACTTTTACACTACTTACTAAATCTAATTTTTTTATATTTTCTTCCATTTTTTTTGAACTTATCTTAAATATTCCTGGATAGTTTTTAATTCCAGCTATTTCAATAATTTCATTATCTTTTATAAGTCTTGTATTTCTAATATAGATATTTTTTATAGGCATCGAAATAATTGCATAACAAATCATTATTATTAAATATAAAATTAATAATAACAATATAAGTCTTTTTATATTAAGCTTCTTCCTTTTTACCTTTTTTGTAGCCATTATTTTCGCACCTTTTTAAATTATTTCCAGTTAATTATTTCTTGTTCTAATACTAGATCAATATTAAATTCTTTTTTAACTTCTTCTCTAATTAATTTTATCAAACTTTTTACATCATTACTAGTAGCATTACCAGCATTGACAATAAAATTGGCATGTTTATTAGAAACTTCTGCCCCACCTATTTTTTTCCCTTTTAAACCAACTGCTTCAATAAGTCTTCCTGCATAATCTCCTTCTGGATTACGAAAAACACTACCCGCTGATGGCATATCAAGTGGTTGACTAATTTTACGTCTTTCACATCTATCTTGAATAATTTGTAAAGATTCTTCCTTTCTGCCATCTTCTAACAAAAAAGTTGCTTCTAAAACAATTAAGCCTAATTCTTTAATATTAGTATGACGATATTCATAAATAAATTCATCTTTTGACATATCTACAACTTCAAAATCATCATTCAAAACTTTTATACTTATCAAATTATCAAATATTTCTGAATTATAGGCACCAGCATTTCCAACTATTGACCCTCCAATAGTTCCAGGAATATTAACAGCCCACTCTAAACCTGTCAAATTTTCATTGATTGTACTCATTGTAAGTTTAGCCATCATAGTTCCTGCTCCAACTACAACCTTTTTATTATTAATATTTACATAATCAAAACCACTAAGTTTAATAATAGCGCCTTTAAAATAATCGTCTAATATTATATTAGAGCCATTACCTAAAATCATAAAATCAATATTTTCTTCTTTTAAATACTTAATTAAATCTATTAACCCTTCAATAGATGAAACTTCTATTAAATAATCACTTTTTGATACTATTTTATAAGTATTATAATTTTTTAAAGAAACATCCTTTTTTATAGTTATATCTTTAATATTTTCCATTTAAAATCACCTTAATTTCATTTACAATTAGCTCACTACTATCAGTACGTCCCATATTTTTTAAATTATTCTTCATAATTTGATATTCTTCTTCATTATTAAGTATTTCTGTAACTTCTAAAAATAATTTTTCACCTGTTAAATCTTTTTCCTCAATCATAATCCCTGCTTTTTTATCAACAATTTCTTTAGCATTATAAAACTGATGATTATTAGCAACATAAGGACTTGGAATAAATATTGCAGGCACATTTAAAGCTAAAATCTCACTCATTGTGCTAGCTCCCGCTCTTGTAACCATTAAATCCGTATTTTTAATTAACCCAGCTAAATTATCTAAATAAGGTAAAACTTTTACATTACTAGGAAGTTTTAAATCTTTAATAAAGTCTTCATAATATTTTTTACCTGTAATATATAAAATTTGATAATTACTTTTACGCGACATTAAAATAAATTCTTTTAATTTAGCATTCATAGAACTACTACCCAAAGAACCTGCTACAACTAAAACCAACTTTTTATTATTATCAAGTCCTATATCACTTTTTTTAATTTCTTTCGTACTTAAAGATGCTTCTCCACAAGGATTTCCAGAATAAATAACTTTTTTCGCTTTTTTAAAACTCTCTTTTGTAGATTCAAAAGAAACTGCTACCAAGTCTATATCTTTAGATAATACTCTATTCGTTTTTCCAACAATACTATTCTGCTCATGTAAAAATGTTTTAATTTTAAGTTTTTTAGCCGCTTTTAAAACAGGATAAGTTACATATCCTCCAAAACCCAAAACTAAATCTGGATTAAAATCTTTTATTAATTTAACACACTTCTTATAACTTTTATTAATATAAAAAATATTTTTAATATCCTTCATAATATTTTTACTAAAACCATATATTTCTATTCCTTCATAAGGAATACCTCTATTGGGAACAATTTCACTTTCCATTCTATTTTTTGTACCAATATATAAAACTTCCAAATTTTTACATTCTTCTTTTAGTTTATTTACTATAGCCAAAGCTGGATAAATATGCCCACCGGTACCACCAGCACTAACAACTATTCGCATAAACTCACCTCTCATTTAATTATACTAAGAAAAGAGAAAAAAAACTATATAAAAATTAGTTTTCTACCATATTTAAGTTTATAAAAAGAAAATTTGACTTAGTGCAAATCATATGATATCATTGTAAGCAGAAGCGAGTTATGTTAAATTCGGAGAGGTATTATTAATACTTCCGGACGACATAACTTGCTTTTATATTTTTTCTAATCTTTGTATTCTATAATGATTTTCTTTGTTTTCTTTATATATTACATCAAACTCAAATAAAAACTCAACATTTTCTATAACTAACTTAATTAAATAATAGCTCCAAAGCTTGTTTTGAGATCTATCTTTATTTTCTAGAGTTTGATTAACTAATATCGCGTTTCTTATGATATTACCTAAATCAGAAAAAATAATTAAATGCTCTTTTAAATATCTTTTTTGTAAAGAATTATTATTTATTTTATTTATACTTTCTTTTATATCAGTATTTGAGACTATTATATCTACTCTATTATTATTAAATATATTAATATTATGATATTTTTTAAAAATTATAACAGCAAAATGATATATATCAGTATTGCTTAAATTAAAAATAAATTCTTTTTCTATTTTCAGTTTTGACATAACATAATATCCATTTTCTTCGTCTAATCTTTCACTTTTAAATATTTCATTAACGTTTTTATATTTATTAAATACTACGTCATTTAATGGAATATTTTTCTCTTTTGTAATCATTACTTCTGTTCCTTTCAAATTATATTTTCATTAAATATATTAGAAAATAAACTTATCATAGCATAAAGTTGTGTCAAGATTTGTCGCACTTTGTAAAAGCAATAATATTTTTATAAAAAATTTAACATAAAAAGAATTATCTAGTAAAAATGTATACAGAAAGAAACAGAATAAGGAAGTCAAGTTTTAATTTATTCTATGTGCCTACTTTATGTCACTTGTTTTTTTTATATAATTTTTTATCTATTACCAAAACCATCCTTTTAAAACATCAAAAATCCCTGATAATCCTTTTGTCATAAAATCACTTATTCCATTAGATATTTTATTACCAACTTTTGTTATTCCATTAGAGTAATCAGGATTTTCAGATTTTAAATAATCTTTAACATCTATTACTTGCCCTTGAGCTAAATCACTTTCAAATCTTTCCATTGCTTCTTTAGTAAGAACTGCCCTATTATGTGATTTAGTTTCATAATAACCACTTTCATAAGCTATAATAAGAGCAATATACATAAAAAATAATATATGTAAAGTTCTAAAAAAATATCTAGTTTTTTTATTTTTTTTCATTCTTTTCCTCCTCTATATAAAATGCTATAACATTAGCTAATAATTTTAAACTTCTATTAACTTCATCAATAGTATTTTCTTTACCACCAATAAAGATTCTCAAAGCTTTAGAGGAGAAATCTTGATTATATACACCATGAAAACCATTCCCTCCACGCATACTAATACCTCTTGTAATATTTTTATTAATATTTATTAACTTATCATTTAAAATAGTAGCAAATCTTTTATTTTCTTCGTAAGTATCATAATCTGTTCCTACAATAAATAATATTTTAGCAAAATTTTCTTTTTCTCCTATATAAGTAGTAACATCTCTTTTATCTTCACTTACTCCTATATCAAAAAAGTATTCTAATCCTTGATTATTATTTTTAGCTTTTTCCATTAATATTCTAGAACCTTTATAGCTAAGAGAATAATCTATATTATTATCTTTTAAAGTTTTAGCAACACTTTCTTTTTCTACTAAAGAATTAATATTTAATTTTTTTAAATATTCTTGTAATATTAAATTGCCCTGCGTTACAACCGGATTTATACTATAAGAACTATAATAAGGATTAACATATTTATCCGTTTGAAAAGTATTATATAAATATATTACAGGCTCTGTATTTATAATATTACTCACCTTAGATTCATTACTAAAAGGAAAACCAAATATATTATTATAAAATCTATTTTCTTTACTATTATCAATAGTAGTAAAAATATTACCATAACTATTATTAATAATAGAATTAATTAATTTTTCTTGATTAAAAGATTTTAAAAACATATTTAAACTTAATTTAATAAAAATCATTAAAACTATAGTTAAAATCATATAAAAACACAATAATTTATATCTTGGAACTTTAATAGTCTTTCTTGTTATAAATCTTTTCATATTATCACCAATATAATTATACAAAATAAAAAATAAAAAATTTGTCAATAAAAAAACAACTTATCAAATTAAGCTGTTTTTCTATTATTATTTTGTTTTTTTAAATCTCTACAAGCTTTACATCTTTTTGGTTCTGTTAAACCATGTTCTTGATAAAATTCTTGTTCCTTTGCTGTAAAATCAAATTCTTTACCACAATCTTTACAAACTAATTTTTTGTCTGACATTAAACTAACCTCCTTTAGGACTTAAAACTTTACATATATATCCCAAAAGAAATATAAGAATAATAATCCTATTAATATAATACTCTTTTTTTCTAAAAAAAGCAATCATTAATCTGCTACAATATAAGGATTATCCAAAGTCCCATTACCTGATGAAAATACTGTATCAGCCTTCAGATTTATTACTGGGCGCAAGTCATAAGTGTTGTTCACGCTATTGTTGGCGAGGCGGCCATCATTACGCACAAAGAACACGTAAGCCCAAGGGCTATCCCAACACACTGGAGACATAGTCCAATAATTTTGTCCGTTATATAAGTAAAATAACGTGTTATTTTCGTCCCTTCCTCCTGCAAGCTCTACTTCATCTGCCGTTATTGCTCCCACTTTTAATGTGTATACATCTCCTGTAGGACAATCTAATGTCGGCTGGTATTTATTCCACAATCTATCTGCTCCTGCATAAGCAAATGACGTTCCTGTTGCACTCCATGTTGTTACAAAGCCTCCCCAATCTGACACTGGTTGACCTACATTTCTATCATTACAAAACTTGCCATCTGCTACCTTATTTGCATTTGTTCCTGTTATGTTTGCATTATACCATGACTCTAGTTGTGTTTTTGCATTACTTGCTGTTCCACTTGTTGTTCTTTGACTTCCTAAACTGTATGTCCATCCTACATAAGAAGAATCATTATAACTTATATTGTACGCTACACTTGTTTTTGCTATACTTTCTGATGTATTCGTTCCATTAGCATGACATGTTGCTCCATCATATATTAAACGCATACTTCCATCACCATTTATACGAATTATTCTCCAACAGAATCCTGCAAATTTTACATAGTTGTTAGTTACCGCTCCTCTCCAGTAGTAGCTTATTCCTCCATACATTCCATCTGATGCTTGATATATTCCTTCATCTTTATAAGCAATATCACTAAAATCTGGCTCATAAGTCTTTACTGTTAGGTTTCCTAGTACTGTGCTCACTTGTTTTTCTGCTTTATCTAAATATAAATAACAACTTGTTCCACTTTTTGTTAACCCTTTTACAGTTACATTTGGCACTGTTCCTATTGGCTTCGCTCCATTACTACATGTACTCTTGCTAGTATTTACTATATATCCACTTTGTGGTATTTCCTCTACTTCTTCATAATTTCCATTTTCTTGTTGTATTTGTATTGCTAATATATTTATATCTGGTTTTATATTATTTTCTTCTACTGTTACTTCTCCTTCTAAGCTTCCTTCTAAATCATAATTTTGAGCTTCATTTAAATTTGGATATTCTAATATTACATAATAATATTTTACATCTCCTGTACTTGTCGCTGTTATAAATTCATCTTTTGCTAGTATTACTTTCGTATCATTATTATTTATTCTTCCACTTGCTACTTCTGTTCCTAATTTATCTATATTAGTTATATTACACTCTTCACTTATTTGAGTTACACTTCCTACTGCCTTTCTCTTCTTCTCACATGTTGCATTTACTTCTATTTCTTCACTAGTTTTATATATCTTAAACTCAAGTGGTGTTGTTAATGTATTAGTTCCATTCCATATTAAATTATATGGTATTAACTCATTATTACCTGTTGCTGTTACTTTTATTCCACTTACTGTTTTATGTCCTGGCAGTATTTCTAAATCTTCAAATTCTAATATTCCTTCTATATTTAATGTTGCACCTTTTATTACTGCTGTTGTTACATTAGTACTTCCTCCATTACCATTTGTAAGAATTTTAGTTATAAAATATGCTAACGATGCCCCTCCAAATAATAGTAACACTCCTACTATTATTAATAACCTTTTATTCTTCTCTTTAATTTCCATCTTCTATTCCTTCCTCTACTATTTAATCATTCTAATACAACTTTAAATATTTTTCATTACATTCGACATAACTAGCCAAAACTTGTTTTATATACAATCGTATTATACTTTTATGTTGTATATTTCTAGTATACAATAATATTGATATTTTTTCAATATTATAGTCATATTTTGTGATTATTTTTAACAAAGAAAAACTAGATTAATAAAATCTAGAAAAACAAATCATTTAAAGCATCACTAATAATTTTACTAGTTAAATCTATAACTTCATGAACATTAGGAGTTGTATATAAATTTTTATTTCGATCTAATACTAAAGGTACTCCAATAGCTATAACTGGAATATTAAAAGTATTTTTATCTATTTTTTTATTTTCTTTTATAGCACTTCCTGGAATAATCCCTGTATTATTAACTTCAATACAATTATTTAAATAAGAATCATTATCTGTGGCTAGTGTATCAATCATAATAATCACTGTTGGATTAAGCTTTTTAATAACCATTTCAATTAAACTAAAAGAACTAATCCCTGTTTTTTCTGTAACTTCTGGATTAAATATTGCCACTTTAGGAATATTTAAAAAATCATTAAAGTGATTAGTAGCCATTACTTTATTAGTAGTGTGTATTCCAAGACTATCACACAAAATACTTGAATTACCGAGGCCAATAATTAAAGGTCTAGCAGGCTTACTATCTTTAAAAAGAAAATTTAATATTCTCATTAATTCTTTTTTTATATATTTTTCTTTTGTATGAAGCGTTACATAATCAAAATTAACCGAAAAATAATCACCCTTTATTCTTTTTAAAGTCTTTTCATTTTTCTCATTAACTTCAAAATGAAAAGTTTCAATTCCATTTTTAGTTTTATTATTTATTTTTTTTAAATCTTCATTAAAAGATTTAGAAACATCCATAAATACCTTTTTCATACTACCACCTTTTATTAGTATGAAAAAAACAAAATATAAAATACAAAAAAATAATAATTATCATATTTTTTTCATAAAAATCAATAATTAAGCATAAAATCTGTTAATATAAGACAAAAAAGCTTGATTTACCAGTATTTATTTGGTAAAATTGATACTGATATGTGGAAGGAGTGTTCCGATTGGCTAATATTAAAAGTTCTAAAAAAGCAATTAAAGTAATAGCTAAAAAAACTGAAAATAATCATGAACTAAAAGCTCGTGTTAAAAATTTAATTAAAGAAACTGAAAAAGCTATTGCTGCTAATGACAAAGAAAAAGCTAATACTTTATTTAAAGATGTTCAAAAATATTTAGACCAAGCTGTAAGTAAAGGTTTAGTTAAATCAAATACATCTGATAGACAAAAGTCAAGATTATCAAATAAAGTTAAAAATATGAAGTAACATTTTATTGTGAACTTCTTTTTTTTTTGATATACTTTACTAGAGGTGTATACTATGAAAAGAATAATAACCCCTATTATATGTTTTACAGCCATACTAGTTACTCTTTTAAACATAGATACTATCACAAATAAAATTGTTTTAGTATTAAACCCTACATATAAAAGTAGTAATAATCTAAATGGTATATCTTACAAAAATGGAGACTTTGAATTTGTATCTAATACTAAAAACTTTACCCCTTATGGTAAACAAGATATATTAAATATATTTTATACTATATTAAACAATGGTAATGAAACTGGTACATTCTATTGTCCTAAAGAATATAAAAATTGTATAGATGATGTTAAAAATATAAGTAAAGATCAAAACTTACTTACCCATTTGAATAATTTTTTACATCCCTATAAATCATTTGAAAAAATAAAATCGGATATTTATGATACTGGGGAAATTCAAATCAAAATAGATTATATTTATAGTAAAGAAGAAATAAATTATTTAAATACCGAAATTGACAAATTAATAAAAGAACTTATCACTAACAGTAAAGAAAATAAAAAAGAAGATGATAAAGAAAAAACTAATGAAGATTATGATAAAATAAAAATAATTCACGATTATATAATAAGCAAAACCAAATATGATGTTGATAATAATAAAGAAATAAAAAGCTATAATGCCTATGGTGCTCTAAAAAATCATTTAGCTACTTGTAATGGTTATACAGATTTAATGGCTATATTTTTAAGTAAAATGGGTTATGAAAATTTTAAAATAGCTACTACTAATGAAACAACGGGACATGTTTGGAATGTAGTTAAAATAAATGAAGAATGGTTACATTTAGATTTAACCTGGGATGATCCAGTTAGCAGTGATGGTAAAGATTATTTATATCATAAATATTTTTTAATTAATACAGAAGGATTAAAAAAAGCTGACGAAAACATTACTAGCAAAGAACATGAATTTAATCTTGCTATATATAATGAATTAGCTACTAAACAAAGTGAAGAATAATTAATATATTAAAAAAAGAAAAGTGATATTTTATCACTTTTTTTAAAATCCACGACCTCCACCGCCTCCGCCGCCGAAGCCTCCACCACTAGAGAATCCTCCTCCAAAGCCACCGCCACTTGAGGAACTAGAATGAGTATTAGCATAGTTCGCAGATTGCCTACTATAAGCACTATTTACAGCATTATTAATGCTTGAATTAATTGTATTTCCTAAGTTTATATAAACATAAGATGGATAATAATCATAGCCTAACGTATCTATATTCATTTCATTAATTCTTACATTCATATTTTTCTGAACCTTATCTGCTAAACCAAAAATAGTTGCGTAAACTAAATATCTTTCCCACAATACTATTTCTGGTAATTCTTTTAATTCAAAACTACCAAAATCATTTAAAAAGTTTTTAAAAGCTTTCCATTTATCATAATGTTCTGATCCACGCAAAGTTTTTTTATCTATTAAGATTGTATATATAAAGAAGAAAATAGCAAAGAATAATAATAAATATGTTGGAATAAAATCAACACCTCTACTAATTCCCAAAACAAACACTATAATCGTTAAAAGTAATATTATTAGACCATATATAATTGGTACATTACTTCTTTCATAAAACTTTTCATTTCTTCCAATTTCAATAACTTTATTTTTCCATTTTGTATAACTATTAATAAAAGTTGTACATGTTTTAGTACCATTCGCATATTTTTTTAAATCAAGAGTTGAAAAACATTTTTTTTCATCACTATTTACTCTATTTTTACCTACTCTATCAAACAAGAAATCAACTAAAATATTTTCACATTCATCAAGATTATCTTTATTTTCTAAAGTAAACTCATAATCTTTCTTTTTACTATCATTAGGAATTTCATTAACAGATAAATTCTTTTTATAAATCAAATTCATAATTGAAGCACTCATTGCATTTGGAGTTATTTGTTTTTTCATTAAATAATCAATAACTTCAACATTATAATCATCAATAAATTCACGATTATATTTAGAATAATAACCTGATTTAGGACTCTTACCATATTTATAATAAATATAAATTCCAAATACTAAAATAGCCATATATACCGCAACAGTTCCATAAATAACAATATTGCGTATTAGAAGAAGTTCTTTTCTCAAATTATTGGCAACATCTGCTCTATCAGTTTCTACTTTAATAATTTCGTCTAATGCTAGAGCATTACTTTTCTTAAATATTAAATCTTCAAGAACTAAGGATTTATCAAAAGTCATTCTAATATCAACAGCCTCACCTGTAAAAACTTTATTAATATTAGCTTTAACTCCACTTTTGTTTATAAAATCCACTTCACCACTTAAATTACCATGAGCCCAAATTCTAAAATTATTTGAATTATCAATATTAGGTAAATATACTTCTATATTAATATTATTTATTGTATCTTCAAAACCTTCAGGAATAAAAGTCCAATATAACTCTGCTACATCTAAATGTAAAACAACAGCATCTTTAACTATATATTTAAGATAAAAAACAACTTTATTATTATCAGAATGATAATACATACGATATCGATATCCTTTAGATAAAGAAGACTTAACATATAAGCTTTTTGAACCATTAGTTGCATAAGAAGACATATTAAAATTGTCAAAATCTTTATCATTAAAAGTATCCATAGAAACACTATCAACATATTTAGCTTTTATTTCTACATCAGTTATATCACTAGCATTGTAAAGTCTATTATTAGCAAAATCACCACCGCTTAAATTACTATTAGCATAAAGTAGATCACGTTCATATCCATTAAAATCTCCATCTAAAACAATAAGTTCATTAACTTCTAAATCACCATTTTGTAAAATATTTGCTTTCACATAAAAATCTGTAATATCATAATCTGCCGCATTAACTACAAAGGGAAATACTAAAAAAAGAAATAAACCTAAAACAAATTTTTTCAAAAAGTACCCACTCCTCCAAAAAAAGACTTAACAACGTAAGTCTTAAAATTTAACTTGAACATTTTCTCTTTCAGTTTCTTGAGCTTCAAAGAAAGTTTCTTTTTTAAAATGAAACATATTTGCAATAATATTTGATGGAACCATCTCAACTTTATTATTATATTGCATTACAATATCATTATAAAATTGTCTAGACATTGCAATTTTATTTTCAGTTTCTTTAAGTTGATTTTGTAAATCATTAAAATTAGTATTAGCTTTTAAATCAGGATAACTTTCTGATAAAGCAAATAATTTACTAACTGCTTTAGTTAACTCTCCATCAGCTTTCATTTGATCTTCTGGAAGTGTTGCAGACATATAAGTATTACGTGCCTTTATAACATTTTCTAAAGTTTCAGATTCATGTTTAGTATATCCTTTAACAGTTTCTACTAAATTAGGAATTAAATCAAATCTTCTTTTTAATTGTACATCAATTTGACTCCAAGCATCTTTTACTCTATTTCTAAAAGACACTAGTGAATTATAAGTTGCTATAACCCATAAAACTAATATAACAACTATTACTAAAATAACTATTAACCATACTGGCATATATATCCCTCCTCTTAAAATTATTCTATCATAAAATATGCATCTAAACTAGTATTTAGTATAATATTTACTTTATTTTACAAAACTTATATCTATCTCTTTTAATTTTTCATCTAATATAGAGTATAGATATAATTTAATCTCTTTATTACTAATACTACTTACATAATCATAATAAACTTTTAATTGTTTAATATAAGCATCCTCTTCTATATTTTTAAGTTTATAATCAATAATAATTATTTCATTTTCATACTCGAGCATTAAATCAATTATTCCATGATATTCAACTGTCTCTTTAGTAAAATAAAACTCTAATTCTTGATAAATAATTGCCTTATTAAAATCAAATTTAGCTTTTAAAGCATTAATATATTTATTATCATTATTATCTTTAAAATTAATTAATTCTAACTCTTCATGAATTTTCGTACCATATTCTAAAGTTTTAGCATCACTTTTATTTAAAACTTCTAATATCTTTTTAGAAGCGTGTTTCTTATCTTCTAATTCTACTTCAATATTTATTGGCTTAAATTCTATTTTCTTTTTTTCTTCTTTTTCTTCATTAAAGATAACTTGATTATTACTAAATTCATAATCTTTAGTTAAATCTAAAGTATCCAAAGAAATAGGTTTAATATATTTATTTAGATTAATTGCAATAGAAGAAATAAAATCATAAAAAGAACGATATTTACTAGCCACTATATCATTTACAACTATACTTTGTTTTAACGGCTTTTTAAATTCTGGTATTACCATTATCATTTTTTCTTTAGCTCTTGTTAAAGCTACATAAAAAAGTCTTATTTTCTCTGATATTTCTTCTGTCTCATAATTATTCTTTATTAAAGTTTTGATAAAAGTAGTACCAATACCATCTTTAAAATAAGGTGTTAAAATTCCATATTTATTATCATACAAAAATTTTTCTTTTATTTCTCCTAAATTAAAATTCTTTTTAAATCCTGCAAAATAACAAATAGGAAATTCTAACCCTTTAGATTTATGAATATTCATTATTTTTACTGAATTACTACTATTCTTATCTTGTTTCTGTCTTATTTCTTTTCTATTATCTACCATTTTTTCCAAATATTCTTTAAAATCTATTATGGAAAATCCTAAAACTTCAGCCATATTAGCTAAATCAATTAAATAATGAAGACGTTTAATACTATTTGAAATATTTCCACCTTTAATTAAACATTCATAAAATTTAAAACTTTCGATTATTTCTTCTAATAATAATCCTGCTGTTTTATTATCTAAATCTCTAGCTATTTTATCACATTTTTTATAAATGATTGACTCATAAAAAGTATTTTTATCTATATAATTTAATATTTCTGCATCAGATAAATCCCCAATAAAACTTCTGGCTATACTAGTAAAATAGTAACGCATTTTTGTATCAAACTCTTTATTTTTTATTGCTAATATCAAACTAACAATATTTTTAATAACTAAAATATCATTTTCATTTACTAAATTACTGTCTTTATAAACATCCATCGGAATACCAAAATATTCAAATATCTTTTTATAAGTTGGCATATCCGTGCCTCTATCTAAAATAATGCAAAAATCACTAAACAAAATATCTCTTTTTTTGCCTATTTCAAAATCATAAACTTGATATTTATTTTGAATTTTATTTTTGATATCTTTAACTATTGTAAAAGCTTCAACCTCTACATTATTAAAATCAGAATCTTTATTATCATATTTAAGTATTTCCAAATCATTAGAATAATTAGTTTTACCTTCATTAATATAAGCTAGATTACCATAAACCATCTCATGATTATTTTTATAATCTACCCCACCATATTTTTCTGTCATAATTAAACTAAATATTTCGTTAATATTACTAAGAACTTCACTTCTTGATCTAAAGTTTTTAAGTAAATCTATTTTTTCCCCATTTATATGTTTAGCATAATTATCATATTTATTTTTAAAAATATTAGGATTAGCATTTCTAAATCTATAAATAGATTGTTTAATATCTCCCACCATATAAACATTATTATTTTCTATTTTTGAAATAAAAGCTTCTTGTAAATCATTAGTATCTTGATACTCATCAATCATTATTTCATTATAGGTATGTTTTATTTCTTCTCTAATAATTTCATTATCACTAACTATTTTTATAGCCATTTTAGCTATATCGCTAAATTCAAAAGCTTCTTTTTCATTTTTAAAATTATTTAATCTCTTATCAAGTTCCAAAATAATTTCAATAATTATACTAACATAATCTTTAGTTAATATAATTTGATTTTTTAATTCTTCTTCACTATCTATAGTAAGATTTTGAATATTTGTAACTAAAGTTTTGATATTTTCTTTTAATTCTAAAGCATCACTCGGAATACCTCTAAACTGTACTCTTGGTAAATCTTTTATTTTATATAAATCATTATAATTATTTGGTTTAAAGAATATAGAATAAGCATCACTTACTTTAACATATAATTTTTCTTCTAAATACTCTCCTATTTCATAAATATTATTTTCTAATTCTTCACATAGATTTTTTAAATATAAAAAATATTCTTTAAATAATTTATCTATATTACTTTCATTATAAAAACCTTCTATGTAAGAATTTAAGAAATCATTTTTATCATATTTTAAATCTAATGCTTTATTTATATTTAAAATAACATCTTTAATCTGTTCATCATCGCGAACTGTAAAATCTCCGACTAATTTCAAGAATCTAGCATCTTTTTTAGCATAATATTCACTCATTATTTCATCTAATATTCTTAACTTTTCTAAATCTAATATAGAAGAATCAATAATTGAAATATTCTTACCTATTCCTAGAAGATAATGATATTTTTTTACTATTCCTAGGGCATAAGCATCAAAAGTTGTAATATTAGCCACATCAATATATTCTAATTGCTCTGTTAAATTAGCTTTTTTAATTTTCTTTCTTATTCTATTTTTCATTTCTCCAGCCGCTTCATTAGTAAAAGTTAGAATTAAAATATTTCTTATATCAACACCACTTTTAAGCTTACGAAGAACTCTTTCTGAAAGTACCGCTGTTTTACCTGAACCAGCCCCTGCTGAAACTATAATATTTGTTCCTTCTTTATTAATCGCTTCTGTCTGTTCCGTCGTAAAATTCATCATCATCACCTCCTAATATAACTTCATCTTTTTTAGTCATAAAGCATATATCTTTAAAATTACAATATTCGCAAGATCTATTCTTACCTTTTAATACTTTAGGATTAATTACAAAATTTCCATCTAAAATATTATCAGTACACTCATTTATTTTATCTTCTACAATAGTAGTGAGTTTATCCATTTCACTATTATCTAAAACTTTAGCAGTATTATAAAAATTACCATCATTCTTAAATCTTAAACCTTTAATCATTTTACTATCAGTATAATTATTATCCAAAAGCTCTAATATTGTCGCTGAAGAATTACTATATCCTTGCAACCTTAAGTTTTCTTCTTTTAATTCCTTCAAGCTTTTTCTTTTATCTATATTAGGAATACTACTTATAATCTTTTCAATATAAAAACCTGCAATAATAGCATCTTTAAATCTATCTGATTTTTTAAGTAAATAAAGATATATTGGAAGTTGCATATCAAGTCCATATTTTAAATTATCTAAAGCAATAGTTGTATTACCTGTTTTGTAATCTACAACCGCTAGTATTTCTTTATCATCCTTTGTAGTATACATTACTTTATCAATTTTACCACTCATAGTCACATTGGATTTATCATTATCTAAGTAAACATTTAGATTACATTCAAACAAATAATTATTTAAACTAGAATTATTTTCTTGTTCTTTTAAATAATTTAAAATAAATGTTAATTCATCACTTAACTTATCTAAATAAAAGTATTCTTTAGCTTTTAATTCATAACCTTCCGTCTTAACAAAATTCATTATTTCTACTGCTATATTAATATCTTTTTTTAAACCTAGCTCTAATATATGATGTGCAATATTACCAAGTTGCATTTTAAAGCTATCTTGAAAAGAATTTATTTTAAGAATTTTACTTAAATAATATTTAAAAGCACATTCATTATACATTTCTAAATTAGTATAAGAAAGTATTAATTCATTCCCTATTCTTGATTTTAATAATTCTTCATTTATACCTGAAAACTTATTGTCATAGCTTAAATAGTTTAAATTAAGCTTACTATTTTTATATAAATTCAAATCATCACTAACGATATTAAACTTATATAAATCATCTAAATCACTAGCATATTGCAGTTTAGTATTGAGTAGAGAAAAAGATACACTGGCATCATTTTCTATCTCTTTTACTTCTAAATTCATTTCTTCTATTAAAAGAGATGGAAAAATAGTCTTATCATCACTTTTACTACAAGTTATAACTAAATTTTTAATAGAGACTAGTTTTTCTATAACTTTATTTTTTTCTAATCTATTTTTTTCAACACTAGTATCTAAGCCTAAAATATTTAATTCTTTATCACTTAAATATGCATCATCTTTAAATATTTTTGGATAGTTACCAATATGAAAGCCCAATAAGAAAACATAATCTGAACTATCAAAATAGTCATTTAAATTACAAACCTGAACGGCATTTTTATAATTATTAGTTTTAACTTTAGTATTTTTTAAATCATGAATAATAAAATCTTTTCTTTTATCTTCCACTAAAACTGATTTATTTATTATCTCTATTAAATCATTAATATTAGAATAATCTTTTAATATCTCTATATTATCTTTTAATGTATAATTATCATAATATTTTAAAAAATCTTGAGCTACCAAAGTACTATAAAAGCTATGTTTACTTTTTATATTAATAGGAATTTTAAATATTGAGCTATAATAATTTAAATAATTAGTATAATTATCTGGTATAATAACTTTTATTTTATTTAAAAGTACTCCATCTAAATATAGTTTACTAATTCTATTAATAACATATAATATTTCTTCTTTTAAATTAGAAAGTTCAAATACTAAAGGTTTATATTTTATATTTTCACTAATATACTCTTTAACATTAGAAAGCTCATTTAATATTATTTTTTGTTCTTTACTTAAATAATTAAAATCATACAAGATTATTTCTTTACTATTTATAAAATCTTTAAAACTTTTATCATATATTAATAAATCTTTATCATCCAATTCTCTTTTTAATTCATTTAAAAACTTTAATTTACCACTTTTAGACTCTTTTAAATAATACAAATTATCTAAATACATTTTAGCAATATCTAAACTTACTTTATAATTAAGCATAACATATTCTAAAGTTTTTACATCATAATCAAAAAACAATTTCTTTTTTAATTCTAAAAAAGTAAAAAACTTTAAATTATAAATTTTTTTATTATCACTTAACTTTTTTAATATATATTTTTTATTACTATTGCTAGTAATAATTATTTTAACTTCTTTATTCATAATAAATTCCTTCTTCTACTATTTTAACATATATTTTATCTATATTAATAGCTTTTTTAAGAAAAAGAAAAAAGTCTAGAAACTAGACTTAATAATTCAAATGGCGCTCGTTGTAGGACTCGAACCTACGACCTAACGGTTAACAGCCGTGCGCTCTACCGACTGAGCTAAACGAGCAGTACTACTAAAGTATATAAAATATTATGCCAAAAGTCAATAATTTTATAACTAAAAATAATCAAAAATCACAAAAAACGCTCAAATTATTAATTTTTAAACCTCCTCTTTCAATTATTTTAATATAATTTCCTTTATTTTATCAAAAAAATCAATTCAATTAATATCTTATCTTTTATTAGGAACACTTATTGCTCACACCACCTAAAAACAATTAACCCCTATAACTTAAAGGCCAAGTTATATTCATAATATAACATACATCAAATTCAAAAAAAAATTCCAAAATCGGAATTCTTATTATTCAGTTTTTGTTGCTTGGAAGCCACTACAACCAGTATCTTTGTTCCAAGTGCCACTATGACTAGTACAATGAGATTCAGCAGTAGTTTGACACTTACCAGGACTACTAATACATGTAGCACATACATCATACTCGCCTTTAACTTCTTGGAAGCCATCTACTAACTTGAAGATAGTTGCAACTAAAGTTGGAATAAAGAATATAACAATACCTGCTACAGCTCTCATAGCAAGAGATTTAATAGCTTTCTTAATTTCATCATCTTTACTTGCTACTACAGCTTTTCCTAAATCTATCATACCAAATAAAATTATTAAAATTGGAATAACTATTTTAAATACCATTAAAACCCAACCTAAGATTTGCCATACTCCCCATAAATCAGAACAAACTGATGGTGCCATTGTTAACATACACATTTCCTCGCTTTCTTATCTATATTAATTTTATCTAAATCTACGTTAAATGTCAAGTTATTAACCTAAATTATGTAAAAAATTGTTAACCACTCGCATTCATTAATATTAATACTGATATAATAAGTAATACCATTACACCTACACCTGTTGCAATAAGCATACTCATAGTTTTAGACTCCATTTTATCCAAACGATTTTTATATTTAGTTTCTCTTGCTTTTTGTTGTAGATTTGAAATAGTTTTAGAAAACGCTATTAATTGCTCTTGTTTACGCTCTTGTCTACCCAAACTAAGACGATAAAGTAAACGCATCATACGCATGGAATCTCTAACAGGATACTGTCTTGCAAAATCCATATAAGGTTCAATCGTGTCATCTCCAGCATTTATTTTATTTATTAATTCTTTTAGACCATCTTTAAATATATCTGGTGCATCATCAAGTGATTTTCCTATTGCTACTGGAACTGTATAGTGTTGAATTAATATTTCTAGTCCCTTTAAGTAATAAGGAAGCATTGTATCTATCTCATGTAAATGTTTTTTATAATACCCTTTCAAATTCATATAATCTAATTTAAAGAAGGCAAAACCTACGATCAAAACAACAATAAAGTACAAATAAGACATATTTTTTAGAAGTAAACAAAAGACTACCAGCATTACAATCAAAGAATTTTGTAACCTTTTATTGAATAATATATCTGCATTTACTGAATCTCCATACTTAGCTTTTACATAAAATTCATAATCACTTTCTTTTAATCTTCTAAAATACATTTCATTATCGGCAATTAACTTGCTTATGCTTATTCTGCCACTTTTAGATAAAATATAAAAAACAATAATTGCTACTATCGCTAACTCTATTTGCATTACTCTACCCCCACATCATCATTATAATATTTTTCTCCTGTGAGTAAGAAATAACTATTAATAATTATTATGGCATGTAATACTATATGAGCATACCATAAATCTAAAAGTAACATATAATTCTTTCTACCAAGTAAAACCTGCATTACCATAACGAGTAAAAATAATACACATGCAAAAGTAATAAATTTAGTATGAAATTGCTTACGATCCATTTGATCACGATAAACACCTTCAACTAAAGCATCTATATCCATACTCATATTTTCTAAAGCTTCTCCTGAATCTTTAGCACCTTCCTTAGTAATTTGTAAGAATAATTGATGCATATTCTTTACCATATAATAAGGATATTTTTCATTAAAATATTCAATTGATTCGTCAATTGTACCATTTTGATAAGACATATTAATCATAACTTTCAAATCTTCCAAAACAGGATCTTCGAGTATTCCTGAATCTCTAACACCTTCTAAAGATTTAACAAAACTCTGTGTCGTATTAAACTCCATAATTACGTTAGTAGTATAAACTTGAATTTGCTCAAATATATATTCACTATATATTCTTTTACTTCTAAGCCATGCTAGATAAGGAACAAATGCAATAGCAAGTCCTCCATAAATCGCTACCATAATAAAATTATAAAAGTATAAAAATGCCACTCCTCCAGCAAATCCACCTAATATTACTATTTGAACCACATAATCTTTCATAGTATAATTTTGTTTTAGATCTTTCATTTTAGCACTTATAGTTTGGAAACTATAAGGTGCATATTTAGCATAAATTTTACCAAATTGTGATTTAAAAAAATTATAAAAAGTTTCAGTGCCATCATTTTTTCGATAAATGATTACAAATAAAGCTATTACGAACCAAATAACTAACTCCATTTCACTTCCTCCTTTTACAATGTTTCAATTAATTCTTGTTCTTTATTTCCTAAATGAAATAAATCTTCTTCTAACTTAACCCCTTGAACTGCCAAATAATTTCTTAAATATTTCGTAGGATTATTAAGAGTAAATCTACCATCTAAAGTCTTCTGAAAAATAGTATTAACTTGTGGCTTATTATTTTCATCAACATAAAACTCACAAATTTCCATAATCTCACGTTGGAATCTTCCTAGTTTCTCACTCATATATCCCTTTACATATATACCTATTTGAACATATCTATGAATTGTCGTTACAAATTGTTCTACATCAATATTAGACTCAATCAAACTATACATACGCATTGGAATCAAAGCTGCTTTATCAGAGTGAATAGTTGAGATTATATGGTGACCAGAAGATATAGAGTTACGAACAGCCATAACAGCTTCTGCACTACGAACCTCAGATAATAATATCCATATTGGATTCTGTCTCATACAAGTAACTAACACTTCTGAATAAGAAGCTATGTTATTGGTTTTCATTGCTACTATATCACGATGCGGAAATATTCTATCTAAGTGCAACTCTAAAGTATCTTCTATTGTAATAATTTTCTCATTTTCTTTAGTTGTACTAGCAAGATATTTAACTAACTCAGTTTTTCCTGAACCAGTTTCCCCACTAACTATAATATTAGCATGTCCTTGAACACAATTAAGTAAGAAATCAAGTAAATCAGCGCTTACATATTCTTCATTCAACAATTTTTCTCTATTCAAACGAATTTTTGCAGGAGTTTTACGTATAACTAAGGCAACTCCATTAGTTGCAATTGAATCATGAACAAAGTTAAGACGTAATTCAGTACTTTCAGCATCTAAAAAAGGATGTGCCATATTGAATGTTTTTCCCATAACATTTGAACATTGAAATGCCAATTTTTCAATTAAGGCATTATTAATGTCTGGTCTTTCCACCCTATAAACACCTTTAGATAAAGATTTTAACCACAACTGTCCTCCATTAGTATAGGAAATATCGGTTATATCATCGATGTCTAAAAACTCTTTTATAGGCCCAAAATCAATTTGAGAAAATATTGCATCATTCAAAATATGTCACCTCCTTTATTTTATTCTTTATTATTCTTTTTTATTGTTGTGGTACAGATTCATCAGGAACATCTTGAGTATATGAAAGTATTAAATTCATCATATAATTACTATCTACCTTAGTTTCACCTGGAGTAGATGTATAAGTTGCATTACCAGGCATAGGTATTAATTCAACTTTAGACTCTCCTAATAAAATTGCTTTAGTCAAAAGCATAAACAAATTAATGCCATCTTGAACATTAGGACAAGCAAACTGTAATTCAGCAGGAGTACCTACAGTAACTCCTCCAAAAACACTTTGCCCTTTACCATCTACAACTGCCATAATTGGTAACTTACTAACCAATTTAGCAAATATTAACTTTCCATCACTACTAGTCATTCTCGCATATAAATCTATATAATCTCCTGGTAACATTGAATTACCATAAGTTTTATGAATATCTACAGGAATACTTACAGGACTATATCCGTCAGGCATGTTTTTTAAATAATTTCCATTTACAGTACCACATTTTACAACTTGTTCTGTATGAAAGAATCCTCCTGCAGGTATACTAGTATTAACTGCTACGCAAAAAGGATCATTAGCACTAATTAAATTAGAGTTACTTCTAATAATCGTATTATTTTTACCAGTAACCATACTAGATAAAACTTCAGTTTGTGTGATTAAATCACTAGTAATAACTGTTCTACCATATATTGTCTTTTTAGCTACAGGAACATTTATTGTACTAACTGCAGTCTTAACACGATAATTGTACCCCACATAAAGTACAATTAAACCAAGTAACACACCAAGTATAGTAACAGTATTTTTATTCGAAAAGAATCTTTTAAATGTTGTTACAATATTTCCCATTTTATCCTCCTTTATCTGCCAATTTCTTCAGCATGAATTTGAATTATTGCATCTACTCTAGTAGTAACATCATAGTCAGAAGTAGAAATAAAATTAGTTCCACTATGACTCTTTACTTCTACACTAACTTTAGGTGGAGCTTCATACATTTCATAAAAATTTATTTCATAAGTATCTGTTGAACTCATATTTTCTGCTAACATTCTTGTAAATACTTCCATAAATTTCTCTTTATTCATTTTAACTTCATTGTAATCTCTATAATAACCATAATCAACAGACTCCAACATTGAAGCTTCAACTATTTCTTTTACTGCATAATGATCTTGAGTAGAGGTGGTAGTAAGACCATTAACAGAAACCATAAGCCCTACTATTGCAACACCCATTAAAACTAACCAATAACCCCAATATGAACTTTGCATTTCTCTATCCTCCTCTAACTACTTCCAAGCTGGACCAATCATGTTATCTTCAGATACTGCATTACCCCATAGTTCAAAGTATCCAGAAGATCCATGACGATAACTTTCTTCAGCAATTAAGCTGTTATCATTAACTACATCACCAAATTCACCAGCGAGTAAATCATCAATAAATGAACTATAACAAACTATTTGCTCAAATCCATCACGATTTTCACAAGAAACAGTTTTATTTGAATATCCACCATCATTGATAACACTATTATTATATTTCTTTATTTCTCTAGCACTTGAAGGAGTAAGCGTTATACTTAATATAGGTTCTTCATCATATACAGAATTTCCTTTTCCTTCAATTTCAGATACAGTTAAACGTGCTTTATCATTTCTTCTTTCATCCCAGTTATAAGAATCAGTTCCATTTGGAAATAAACTATTTAACGAAACTACTTTTTCTAATAATGATGTTCCAGCACCTGAATCATATATACATCCTAGTCCAATACAATCTGCTACACAATCATTACCATCACAGTAATCATCACAATTAGGTCCTATGCAATTAGCAATACAGTCATCATCACAATCATCATCGAAATCACATACCCAACCAGTTGTTTTAGTTATATTAACTAAATAAGAACAATTATAATCCAGAACTGTTGGATCAACAACTGCTGTACTAGAACCTACATAACGCCCCAAATTGTCACTAGGAGCTTGATCATAAAATTCTCCTAATTTCTCCATTTTAACTTGATATTTATAAATTCCACGTTCTCTATTTAATGCAACAGGTAATTTATTTTCTAAAGCTACATTGTCATCAGCCTTACTAGTAGTTATTTCACCAGTCGGATAAGCATTATAGAATAATGTTGCTGGTCTATAATTAGCTACTACTTTAGAAGTAACCTTTTTATATGACGCTTCTGAAACATAAGAGTTAGGATCAAAATAGCATTCGCGTTTACTGCTAGAACACATAACATATTGCATTTTTGGTTCTACATAAGAAGTATTTGAATTATTACATTGTTCATAATTTTGATCTGATAATTGACCAAATTTAAAATTATTTAATGTAGTAGTTCCATTACAATACCAATCATTTGTTGAAGATGTCTGTACATCTTTTTCCATTTCACCAATATGATTATTTAACATATTCATATAATCAGTTTCTGAATAATCATAATAAACTTCAGGATCATAATTAATTTCTGAATCCCATTTTGAACATTGATTAAATTCCTTTATAGTCTGATTATAATCTTCAATAGCAGCATCTAGAGCATTCTTGTAACCATCTCTAAGATCTGTCAACCTTTTTATTAAATAGCCAACATCTCGTTCCTCATCAACAACAGTATAACTACACGAATGCTCACACGGACATGTTGTTGTACCTCCATTGCCATTAGAACAAGTTTTAGTACAATTAGCTACATCGCTTTCTGTATGTGTTTGTGTAGTATCACTTTCTGGGCCATATTCTGTAGTTGGATTTAATCTTAAAGTTTGGCCTGACCCATTCCTTCCCTCGCTAAATTCAGGGTAATAAGCTGTATAAGAAAACTGATCTGTTGTAGCTCCTGGTATATAAGTTATTTGACTATCACAACTTGAACCATGACACCACGCATGACAACTACCACATTCTGTAACAGTAGGCAAATTATGAGGATTTGATTCTAAAGCTGTCTGATATCTTATCCAACCATTGTAGGCTTCATATATTGCTTTTTGTTTTTCAACAATATCCTTATTATATTTTTCTCTATCTATCGTATTAGTATAACAAGCCTTAGTACCCTCTACTTTTGCTTTAAATGTAAAGTATCTACCAGCATTTACTAATTTTGCTGTAGGCATTGTCATAATATAATCTTCTTTACATGAAACTGTACAATAACTATTTGATTTCATATCAGCTAAAGTATAAGTATTATCTTTTTGATCTTTTACCCCTTCAACTCCAGCGTTATTTTTCTCATCACTATCTTCTGAAACCCTTGCCATATTATCAACAGCAGTAACAAAACAAGCTTTTACACTTGGAGCATCAGGATTATCTTCGCCTGGACCCAAAATACTAACTTCATGATCATCTAAGGTTGAAACAATCAATTCCCCACGTTCATCACAGCATTCAAAAGTTTTAAAATACGTATCACACTTTAGATCACATTGCGTAGTATAATTTTCACAAGATTCTTCATCTCCAAATTCACATAAAACATCATACCATGAACACATACCACAGTTAGATTCTTTTAATTCAATACATTCATCACTATTGGGATTATGAGTAGCTTTACATGCTTCTTCCAAATCATCACAACTACAAGCGTCAATTAAGTTTGTTTCATAAGGACTTTCCCATGGTGTACCAGCATCATCTTCTCTTCTTTCGCTAACTCTTTCTACACCAACGTATCTTTGTTTTTCTTTTTTACCAGCATACCAAACTGTTCCGATGTACTCACCAAATTGTTCATCCATCCCAGTACCATAAGATCCATCAATAGAATACTTAATTGGAGTTTGTCCGCATTTCAAAGTTACTATATTTGAATTAGTTGAAGACTTCCAACCTTCAAAATGAACAGTAATTTTGATTTCAACATCTTGATTTTCTTTAATATAACCAAGTTCAACAAAGTCCTGACCATAAGGTATTTGATCCTTAGATAATACTGGCCCTCCTGAAATTTCAATTTGAGAAATATAAGCTGTTAGTCCATCATATTGAGTTCCTTCAGCAAACTTAATTCCATAATTATCATTTGAATTTATAATAAATTTATTTTGTTCTGTAAAACCACTTAATTTAAGAGTATGTACTACATCTTTTTTTACAAAAACGTCTCCCTCTTCTCCTGAAGTTTCTACTTCTCCAGCTTGAGGATTACTTACTTCAACTTTAGGTTGAGAAGCCAATTTTCTTGCATATTCTGCTGCTGCTGCAAGTCCTCTAACGTAATAACCTGCACCACTATTAACAGGATCACCTGTATAATTATAAGATCTATATAGTGGAACACTTCCGATAGATCCTGCACCAATTTTAGCAAGTTCAGCATTTACTGCAGCTACATCAGAAGCATAAAATTCATTCCAATTATGAGCTACTGTTAAACCAGCATAAAATGCAGAAAGATAATCTTTATTAGCAGTATTATAAAAACCAAATGTATAAGTCATAGCACGTATTGCCATTAATTTAGCCCAATAAGTTGCATCTCCAGCACCACCAGTATGCACTCCACCGTCTGTCAATATACTCATCACTGCAGCATCGAATACTTGAACCTTTTTACTTTCACTTGTATCTAATAAAAATCTTTCAGCATTAACTGATGAGCCACCCTCATATTGAGCATCTAAGCAAAACAATGAAGAATATGAATCTTTATAATGCGAAAAATAATAATTACCTGGATTATTATTAAAATTTACTGATACATTTATCGTATTATAATATGTTCTACCAACATATTCTCTATTATTCGATGTAGCTGATGAAAGTTGTTGATATTTAAAACCATTCCCTGCAACTTTTATTGCTCCACGAGTTCCTATTCTACAACGATTATTATCTAAATCTCCACAAGCATCAGCTTTTACATCTAAAGTAAAAGTAAAAGTAAATGCAATTGCGATAATAAATAAACTAGCATTTCTTAAAACATTTTTCATACTATTCTACTCCTTTGCTTTTTTACTATTATCACTGTTACTAATCCCCCAATTGTAATTATAACTAAAGTTGCAACAATTACAGTTCCTTTATGTTCTTTTATAAACCCTATAATTCCATTATCTTTTTTATCATCATCTTTAATTGAGCCATCTGCTTTTAGTTTTCCATCTCTATACTGATTAGTCAACTCTTCAAATTTATCAAATGTTGTTTTAACTGATAAATATTCATGACATAAATAGAATTCTTTTATGCCTTCGCATAAAGATGATTCACTAAAGATATTATACATTGGTGTAGTTAAATAAAAAGTTCTCAGTTTTTTACTATTACAATTTGTTTTACCTGAAGCATGAACCTCTATTGTATAATTAACTATTTCTGAACCTACCTCTTCTTCAAAAAAAGCAGTACCATTTTGAGTATCTTTATAATTAAAAGTTTTAGTTTGTTTTGTATTATTATTAGTAACAACTACATATATTTCTTCTGTTATATTACTAATATAAATTTTAAAGTAATCAACTTTCATTTTATAATCTTTAATTTCCTCTTCTGTTAATCCATCAGGAGGATTATCGCCAACACCAAGTTCAAACTCCTTTTGAATTATTTCTTGGCTAACCTTAACATTATTAGCTAAACTGCTAAGCTTATTGGTTTCTGTTGCATCACATTCAGCATATGCAAGTGGCATCCCTAACAGCCCTGCGATAAATGTTACTACAACCAACTTAAATTTTTTCATAGTATACACCAACCTCTAACAAGAATTATAGCATAGATACTAGCCTTTTTCAAGGTCTTTTAACGTCAAAAAAGAAGCTTTAATAGCCTCTTTAAATCATAGTCATTAGTATAAAAATTACAAGTAAACAAATAACTATTCCAATTAAGAATTTCCAAATAAATTTTAACCAATCTTTATAATTAACATCAAGAGAAGTTAAGCCTACTACTAGCACTAAACTTGTAGGTGCAAAAATAGCTGTTAAACCTGTAATTGATGAAATTATCACATATAAAGCATTCATATAATTTGGATATTCTGCTGCCATATGACTAAGTATTCCTAAATAACCTATAAAGTCAAGATTAGGACAGAATATAGTACTAATTAGCATAGTTAAACTTGAAGTAGCTACATTAAATCCCTCAGTTAAGCTTAATACTTTATTAAGTATATATGGTAAATACGGTGACATATAAATTACTCCCATCACCAAATAAGCTCCCATCAAAACTATACATGGCTTAATAACTTTTTTACATCCTTCAGCAAATCCTACAACAAAATCATTAAATTTAAAACGATAACATAAACCTATGATTATTGTAAAAATAAATAATATTGAAGATATAGTAAATACATCCCAATTTCCAAAGGCTTTAAGACTAGATCCTAAAATACTTTTGAAAATATAAAAATCTTCACCTATTTTAATATCTTCAGTTATTAACTTATGGAAACTATCAAAAACAGTAATATTTAGTTTATTCCAATTAACAAATCCTAAAACAACTAGAATTATTAGTAAAATTCCGATAACAATTATTGGAACATAACTTTTTTTCTTCTCATCTACTTCTGTAATTTGAAACATTTCAGCATTTTCATTTTCTTTATCTTTTTTACTCATATGAGAAATTATAAAGAAATTAAATAAAACTAAACTTATAAGAAGTATACCTGCTCTAATTAAAACAGTTTTATTAGGATCAAACCCTTCTGCTGTAAAAAAGTTATCTTTTGCTATTAGCATTAATCCTTCAGTACCATAAGTAGCTCCAAGTACACCAACTAACATTGAACCAAATGTAGTAGCAATAATAGTTATCTTATCAAGTTTCATTTTATTCATAATAGATACGATAAATGGAACAAAAATAAGAATAACAAAAGTCTGCGTTAACACACTTGCTAAAACTGCTAAAATAATAGAAAATACTACAACAGCAATTTTTTTATTTTTTAACTTTTTTGCAATACTTGAAGTAATATCATCGTATGCTTTAGTTTTACATAAAACTCCATAGAAACCTGCAATGAAGAGTAAAATAACTATCTTATCTAAAGCAAATTGAAAAGCATAATAAACAAGCTCAGATAAACTACTCATTCCTATTCTTGCTAAAACTCCTCCGTCTACATAATCCGAGCCATTAAATTGACCATAAGGAAGTAACCAAGTCAAGAAAATTGCTACTAAAACAAATAATAAAATCACTTTAAGTAAACCATATTTTTTTTCTTCTTTTTTCATATTAATTCTCCTCCTATCAGAATTATAACCCAAAATATTTTAAAAAAAAAGTAAAAACAACTACTTTTTTATGAAAATACTGTGAAAATATAAAAATAAAAACTAAATATGTCGAATAAAGTAAATTTATAGCTAATGTTTAAAATATTTTCAACCTTTTTATATAAAAAGAAAAAAGCCTAAAAAAGGCTTTCAATAACAATAAATAATATTTTAATATAATTTAGCTCCAGCTGGAATAGAATCATCTACTAAAAGTAAATTAAGACCTTCATGGCCATCTACCTCATGTACTGCTGAAATAAGCATTCCTTCTGAGTCTATTCCTAACATTTTCTTAGGAGGCAAATTTAAAATAGCTATAGCTGTTTTTCCTATTAATTTTTCAGGTTCATAATATTCACGAATACCGCTTAAAATAACACGATCTTTACGAGTTCCATCATCCAAAACAAACTTTAAAAGCTTTTCGGATTTAGGAACTATTTCACAATCTAAAATCTTAACAGCACGATAATCTGATTTAGCAAATGTATCAAATTCAACTAATTCCTCAAATAATGGTTCAATTTTTATATTAACTAAATCATTTTTTTCATTTGTTTTCACTTCAGCTTCATCTTTATCAATTACTTTATTTAATTTATTTTCTAATTTTAAAGACTTTAAAGGTTTCATAGTTGGGAACAGAATTACTTCACGAATTGTTTCACTTCCTGTAAACAACATAATCATTCTATCGATTCCCATACCCATTCCTCCTGCAGGAGGCATACCATATTCTAAAGCTTCTACAAAATCAATATCCATATCATTAGCTTCCTCATTACCAAGATCTTTTTCTTTTAATTGATTTTCAAATCTTTCATATTGATCGATCGGATCATTAAGCTCTGTAAAAGCATTTGCATATTCACAGCCTAAAACAAACAATTCAAATCTTTGCGTAAATCTTGGATCTGCAGGATCTTTTTTAGCAAGAGGACTTATTTCTACTGGATGTCCGTAAACAAAAGTTGGATCTACAATTGTATCCTCTACAAATTCTTCAAAGAAAGCATTTACAATATGCCCATAAAGAAAATGTTCTTCAATTGGCACTTTATGTTCTTGAGCTATTTTCTTAGCTTCCTCAGTACTTGTAACTTTAAAGAAATCAACACCTGTTTTTTCTTTAATCAAATCTACCATATGAGCTCTTCTAAAACCTGGAGCCAAACTAATATGATGTCCTAAATAATCAAGTTCATATGTCCCATTAACTTCCATTTGACAAGTACTCATAATTCCTTCTGCAACATCCATCATTCCTTCTAAATCAGAAAATGCTTTATAAAGTTCAATTGTTGTAAATTCTGGATTATGTTTCTTATCCATACCTTCGTTTCTGAATATTCGACCTATTTCATAAACAGCATCCATTCCCCCAACTAAAAGTCTTTTTAAATTAAGTTCAGTTGCAATTCTAAGATACATATCAATGTCTTGTGCATTATGATGTGTTATAAAAGGACGTGCTGCTGCTCCACCTAAAATAGTACCTAAAATAGGTGTTTCAACTTCAACATATCCTAAATTATCCAAATAATTTTGAATTGAGCGAATAATCTTAGGTCTAGCAAAAGCAATTTTTCTAGCTTCATCATTCATTATTAAATCAACATAACGTCTTCTATAACGTTCTTCAACATCACTTAAGCCATGATATTTTTCTGGCAATGGTTTTAAAGACTTAACTAAATGAGTATATTCCAAACATTTTATTGTAATTTCTCCAGTACCTGTTTTCATAACAGTTCCACGAACACCAACAATATCACCAATATCAGCAGACTTAAACAATGTATAAGCTTCTTCACCTATGTCATTAATTGAAATATAAACTTGAATATTACCTAATTTATCCTTTATTGAAAAGAAACTAGCTTTGCCCATTTTTCTAATAAACATTATTCTTCCAGCAACACTAACCTCTTCATTTAATACTTCTAATTCTTCATGTGTTTTATCTGCGTATTTTTCTTTTATTTCACAAGAAAAATCACTTACATCATATTTATGACCAAAAGGATCTATTCCTAATTCTTTAAATTTTGTTAATTTTTCTCTTCTAACTAACTCCTGTTCTGTAAATTCACGCATAAAACATCTCTCCTTCAATAATTTAATATTACCATAAAATAATAAATAGTTCAAATAAAAAATCACTACAGAATAGTGATTTGTTTTATTTATTAAATTTTGTACATTTTATTAGATTTTCTACTATAAAAATATACGCCAGCAAGAGCAACTAAGCCTCCACCTACAGCAATATAAGGAATTGGATTACCAGTATTTGGAGTATCAGGCACATCTGGTTCAGTAGGGGTTCCACCTTCACAAACCTCAGTATATTGTTCTTTAGTAATTGAATTTCCATTCTTATCTAAATATATAGTATTTCCAGATTTATCTTCTAAAGTAATACAACTTACACCAAGAGGACTATAAGAAATTTTACATTCTTTTAAAGAAGGATCTACTATATCAGCAGTAAGAGTAAGAAGTTCCGTTTTGCCACTTACGTTTCCTTTAGCTTTTAATAAAACTCTTTTTCCTGTCGCAGTATCTTCATTACTTATTAATTCAAAACTTGCACTAGGTAATATTTTGTCAATTTTAGTATTAGTAGTTTGTACTATATCTAAATAAACATATCCCCCAACAGTTTCTGTAACATAAGCAACTTGAGTAATAAACTTGCCTCCACCTGGTTTATCTTCCCAACCTTCAGATTCCATAACGGTTAAAGTTCCATAGTATCTTACAGTACTATTATAAACTTGTTTTGTTGCAGCTGCACTAGCATTCATTGGCATACTCATAAGTAATAATCCAATCACACTTAAGATTATAGTTAATTTTTTCATATCTTTACTCTCCCTATCATTACTATTATGTATCAATTATAACATAAAAATGTAAAAAAGAAATATTTTTTTGATAATTATTTCAAAAAGTGTCAAT